>JBFHON010000031.1:0-15123 GCA_041593295.1 Oceanococcaceae bacterium
AACCCACCATCCAAAATTAAAACGTACTGGGAGGAACGCGCTTCGCCACCCGTGCTGGGCGAGGTGTCATTGCGCTCGAAAGCAAACAGGTTGGATCTTGCGCGGTCGGTCACGACCGCGGGGGGCTGCAGTAGCGACACCGGACTGGGTGACGGACTGCTGTCCGGCGCAGTGGTTGGTGTTGGCGGGGGAGGTGAGGGTCGCGGCGTGACGCTCCCGATGGCCGTGCCCTCGGAGCTGCAGCCGGCGAGGGTCGCAACGATCGTCAGCGTGCCGAGCACCAGCACGGTTTTTGAAACTTCCGGCATCAAGTCAGACCCACATGCACAGTTGAATGGTGAGCCAAATCGAGACGCATTCTCCGGTGCGTACCGATATGGTGGATGGCCGATCTACACGCGATATCCAGCTGTGCACCGATTGGGCGCAGTCAGCTTACGCGAAGTTTCAAGCTCTCACCAGCTTCAGCGGGCCTTCCGGATATGCAGCGGCGAGCAGATCGTCTTCATGTCGCGCAATCGTTCATGCAACCGAAGGATGCTGTTGTTGCGGGCAGGTTGCCGACGGCGCTCAGACTCCGCAGTTGTCCTTCTGGAACACCTGGTCGGCACGGTAGCTGGAACGCACCATGGGCCCGGCGACCACCTCCATGAAGCCCAAGGCCAGACCCTTTTCGCGGAGTGCACGAAAGGCATCCGGAGAGACGAAGCGTTCAACCGGCAGGTGGTTGGCTGTGGGCTGCAGGTATTGGCCCAGTGTCACGATATCCACATTGGCCGCCCGGATATCCGCCATGGCCTGTTCGACTTCGGCATCGGTTTCGCCCAGGCCGAGCATCAGGCTGGTCTTGGTCAGCACGTCCGGGCGGTGCTGCTTGGCATGCCGCAGGACATCCAGGGTCTGTTGATAACCGGCGCGGGGGTCCCGCACGGGGTGGGTAAGGCGTTCGACGGTTTCGAGGTTCTGGGCGAAGACCTGTAACCCGGAGTCGACGACCACCTCCACGTCCTTCAGGCGTCCCTGAAAATCGGGTGTCAGCGCTTCCACCGCGGTGTCGGGGTTTTCATCGCGGATGGCCCGGATGCAGGCGGCGTAATGGGCCGCGCCACCATCGGCCAGATCGTCCCTGTCCACGCTGGTCAGCACGACGTACTTGAGGTTCATCAGCTTGACCGAGCGCGCCGCGTTCGCCGGCTCTTCCGCATCCAGCCAGCCGCCGGGATTGCCGGTGTCCACACTGCAGAAACGGCAGGCGCGGGTACAGACGGCGCCCATCAGCATGATCGTGGCGGTGCCATGTGACCAGCATTCGCCAACGTTCGGGCACTTGGACTCCTCGCAGACGGTGGCGAGCCGGTGCTCGTTCACGATCTTGCGCGTCTCGTAGTAGCGCGGGTCTGAGGGGAGCTGCGCCTTCAACCAGCGCGGTTTCGGCAACCGGGCTGGAGCCGGGGTATCCATACCGCTGCGCGCAGTGGGCTTGATGCCGTCGCGCACGGCCGAGAAGCCCTGCTGGGTACGGTATTTCTCGCCGCTACGGACGATGGGGATGCCTTTGAAGTCGCTCATCGCAATATTTTACGGCCTGCGGCGCCTGCGCATGCAAACCCGGCTGATGCAGCAACCGGAAAGACGCCATCCGCGACGGGATTTGCCGATGCTGCACGCGGTCGGGCGCGTGCCATGCTGCGTCTGCGGCGTTCAGGCAACACCGCAGACGCAGAGGGCAATCAGGCCTGCGCCAGAGCCTGGTCGATATCGGCAATCAGGTCGTCGATGTGTTCGATGCCGATGGACAGCCGCACCATGTCCGGTGTGACCCGTGCTGCGGCGAGCTCGGCTTCGTTCAGCTGCCGGTGGGTTGTCGACGCCGGAATGGCCGCGCAGCTCTTGGCATCACCGATATTGACCAGACGCAGGATCAGTGTGAGGGCGTCGTAAAAGCGGACGCCGGCCTGCTGGCCGCCGGATATGCCGAAGCTGAGGATGCCCGATGCATTGCCGCCCAGGTACTTCTGCGCGAGGGCATGGTCGCGGTGATCCGGCAGCCCGGCGTAGCTGACCCAGGTCACCTTGTCGTGCTGCTCAAGGAAGCGCGCCACCGCCTGGGTGTTGCTGTTGATGCGTTCCATGCGCAGCGACAGGGTTTCCAGGCCCTGCAGGAACAGGAAGGCATTGAAGGGGCTCATTGCGGCACCCATGTTGCGCAAGGGCACGACCCGGGCCCGGGTGATGAATGCCGCTTCGCCGACGTCCTTGGCGTAGTTCACGCCGTGGTAGGAAACATCCGGTTGCGTCAGCAGCGGGAAACGCTCGGCATGGGCCTGCCAGTCGAAGCGGCCACTGTCGACGATCAGGCCGCCGATGCTGGTGCCATGGCCGCCGATGTACTTGGTGGCGGCGTGCACGACGATGTCGGCGCCGAAGTCGATGGGCTTCAGCACGAAGGGTGTCGGTACCGTGTTGTCGACGATCAGCGGGATGCCATGCGAGTGCGCCACGTCCGCGAGGCGTTCGATGTCGGCGACGTTGCCCGAAGGGTTGCCGACGGACTCGCAGTAGATCGCACGGGTCTGCTCGTCGATCAGACCGGCCATGCCGGCAAAGTCGTCTTTGTCGACAAAACGCACTTCGATGCCCTGACGTGGCAGCGTGTGGGCAAAGAGGTTGTAGGTGCCGCCATACAGCTCACTGACGGAGATGATGTTGTCCCCGGCTTGTGCGATGGTCTGAATGGCGGCAGTAATGGCGGCCATTCCGGAGGCCATGGCCAGCGCGCCCACGCCGCCTTCGAGAGCGGCGATGCGCTGCTCCAGCACGCTGCAGGTGGGGTTCATGATGCGGCTGTAGATGTTGCCGGAAACCTTCAGGTCGAAGAGGTCCGCTGCGTGCTGTGCGCTGTCGAAGGCGTAGGACGTGGTCTGATGAATGGGGACCGCCACCGCATTCTGGTCGTCCGGGCTGTAGGCGTGATGCAGGGCAATGGTGTCGGGATGCATGGCGGTGTCTCACTCGGCAATGAAAATCGGGCCGCCACAATAGCGAATGCCGAAAGGCGGTGTGATGACAGGGTCGGCAGACTGCGTCCTGCGGCAGTGACGGGCCTTGGTCCGGCCACCCACAAACGGGGCGGGTTGTGCCGGTTGTGGGAAAGTTTTTCCCGCGAAGGCGGGCTCGTACGCGCGGCCGTCCTATACTCGGCATATGGAGATGAACATGCATGTAAAAGCCGTTACGACCGCGCTGCTGCTGTGGACGACGGCGACGCTGTCGGTGGCTGCCGAGCTCACCCCTGTGGGTGCCGAAGTCGCTGGAATCGAGAACGGACCCCACGGGCTGACGCTTCCGTCCTGGGACGGGGGCTGGGTGGAGGGCGGCAGCGAGACCTTGACGGATGACATTCCGGCGCCGCACGCACAGGACAAGCCGCTGTTCACGATCACGGCGGCGAATGCCGCCCAGTACGCGGACCTGCTCAGCGCCGGGCAAAAAGCCCTGTTTCGAACCTACCCCGACACCTTCCGCATGACGGTCTACCCCGCACGCCGTACCGCCGCGCTGCCCGCTGCGGTGCAGGAGGCGAGTGTGGCCAACCGGGGCCGGGTGAAGCTGATCAATAACGGCGGTGGCATCGAGGGCACCAATGCCGGTGTGCCATTCCCGGAGGCGGCTTCGGGAATCGAGGCCATGTGGAACCATGTGGCCCGCTATCGCACCACCGGCTATCGCGGTTATCTGAACAGCGCGGTGACCACCAAGAGTGGCGACTTCGTCATCGAGCGCAGCTACATCCAGATCGTGTTCGGCTACAACAACCCGGAAATGGCCGCGGTGGCGAATCACCCGATGATCGGCTGGATTCTGGCCAAGGTCGTCGCCCCCGCCAACAAGGTGGGCGATGCGTACCTGTTGCAGGTGCCACTCGATCGATCGCAGGAGGACACGCTGGTCTGGACTTACAACCAGGGCACACGCAAGGTGCGACGCATCGGCGAGGTGGGTTACGACAACCCGGCGCGTGACGGTCTGATGACCCAGGACCAGATCGACATGTTCAACGGCCCCTTTGACCGCTATGACTTCAAGCTGGTTGGCAAGAAGCCCATGCTGGTGCCCTACAACACCGAGCGCATCCACAGCCGTGAACGGACATACAAGGACATCATCGCGCCAGGGCACGTCAACCCCGAGCTGGTGCGTTACGAGCTACACCGGATGTGGGTGGTGGAGGCCACACGCAAGGCAGACGCCGCGCACATCTATGGCAAGCGCGATTTCTACCTGGATGAAGACTCGTGGCTGATCCTGATGCAGGACATCTATGACGAGCGCGGAGAGTTCTGGCGCTACTCCGAAAGCTATGCCCGCCAGTACCCGCAGATTCCCCTGCTGGTCAATGCCATGCAGACTCACTACGACCTGCAATCCCGGCGCTACGTGATCCTGAACATGACCAACGAGGAGCCGCGCCCGATGGAGTACGACTATCAGGCGCCGGTCAACCAGTTCACAACCAGCGCACTCAAGCGCTTTGCCGCGCAGCGCCAGCGTTAAGCCCTTGCGCATCGGCATTGATCTGGGCGGAACCAAGATCGCCGGGGTCGTCTTGACCGACGACGGCGAAGTGCGCGCGCAGCACAGGCTTGCAACCCCGCAGGGGGATTACGCCGCGACCTGCAGCGCCGTGCTCGACATGGTGGAGTTCCTGCAGGGTGCGGTGGGGGCGACAGCACTTCCGGTGGGGATCGGGACACCGGGCACACTGGACCCGCAGACGCATACCCTGCGTGGGTGCAATTCCACTTGCCTGAATGGGCAGCCCTTTCAGGCGGACCTGCAACGGCGGCTCGGTCGCCCCGTGGTGCTGGCCAATGATGCGAACTGTCTGGTGCTTTCCGAGGCCTACGATGGCGCGGCGCAGGATGCAGCCGTGGTCTTTGGCGTCATTCTTGGTACCGGGGTGGGTGGGGCGCTGGTCTGGCACCGGCGAATACATGCCGGGCGTCACGGCATCGGTGGCGAGTGGGGGCACACCCCGATGCCGGGAAAGTGTGCCGAAGTCCGCTGCTGGTGCGGGCAGATGGACTGCGTGGAAGCCCATTTGTGCGGGCCGGCGCTGGCCCGGCGCGCGGCCGTGCGCAGTGCGGAAGATCTGGCGCTGGCGGTGAACCGGCAGGAAACCGCAGCGCTGGTGGCCTATGCCAGCTGGTTGCAGGATCTGGGGCGCGCGCTGGCCGGGGTCATCAACATCATCGACCCGGATGTGGTGGTTTTCGGCGGCGGTGTTTCCTTGATGCCGGATATGCTCCAGCGCGTGCGTCCGATAGTGGCAGAATACCTCTTTGCTCCCGAGCTCACGACGAGCTTCCGGCTGGCCCACCATGGCGCTGCCAGTGGGGTGCGCGGGGCGGCCAGACTGACGCAGTCGTGAGGAACCGACAACATGCTTGAACTGTATACCTACTACCGCAGCGTTTCGGCGCATCGTGTGCGCATCGCCCTGAACTACAAGGGCATTCCCTACAACTCCGTCTACATCGACGAGGACCGTGACGAGCAGAGCGGGGAGGCCTATCTGAAGCGCAACCCGCAGGGGCTGGTCCCGGCGCTGGTGGTGAATGACGGGCTGACCATTACCCAGTCATCGGCCATCCTCGAGTACCTGGAAGAACGTTACCCGGAGCGCAGCCTGCTGCCCGCCGACGTGGCCGACCGGGCCCGGGTCCGCAGTTTTTCCCAGGTGCTGATTGCCGACACCAACCCCACCAACATCCTGCGCGTATACCGCTACATGCGTGACGAAATGCACCTGGACCACGCTGCACGCCGGCGCTGGTACGAGCACTGGGCGCACAACGGCCTCAGCGCGGTGGAATCCCTGCTGGAAACCAACCTGAAACCGGGGCGCTATTGCCATGGCGATACGCTGACCCTGGCCGATGTTTGCCTGGTACCGCAGATGGCCAATGCCGAAGCCAACGGGCTGGACCTGTCGGCCTATCCGATTGCCCGGCGCATCTACCGGAGTTGCAGCGCGCTGTCGGCCTTCCAGTCGGCAGCGCCGCTGACCCAGGCGGATCGTCTGGCCAAGGCGGTTTCTGCCGGGAACTGATGCAGCCTGCGGTGAGGGGCGTCAGGAGCCACACGCGGATCGGCCGCGCGTTATAGTCCAGTCAACAGCCACCGGGCCGGGCGAAAAAACGGAGACAACATGTCCAGTCAAGAGGTGCAGCAATCCGAGCGGGAGCTGCTGCTGGAGCAATTGGAAACCCTCTGCCATACCGGCGGCGATGCGCGCCAGCGGGCACGCACCATTGATTTCCTGCGCGCCTACTACGCTTCGACCAATCTCGAGGTACTGAACAGCCGGCATCCGCCGGAGCTGCTGCAACGCGGACTTGCCCACCAGAGCCTGCTGCAGCGCAGTGACCCGGTTGCCGGCACGGTGGAGATCACCGCTACCGACGATGGCAGCAGCTGGCTGCTGCGATGTGTCTGCAGTGACAGGCCCTTCCTGGTGGATTCGCTGCTGATCGCGATCCGGCGGCAGGGCGCCGGGGTGCGCTGGCTGGTACACCCGGTGCTGCATATCAAGCGCGCCGCGGATGGCAACTACGACCGGATCGACCCGGCCCAGCCACCCCTGTCGCTGGTCCAGGTCGAATTCGGCGGCATCGATGAACGCGGCATACCGGAACTGGAAAAGCGCGTGCAGAAGACGCTGCACGAACTGGATCTGGTGGTGGCTGACTACCCGCAGATGCGGGAGCGGCTGGTCGAACAGATCGCGGAAATGAAGAACGACGTGCCCGGTATCCAGTCGGATGAGCGGGCCGAGATCGGGCATTTCCTGGAGTGGCTGGACGCCGACCATTTCACCTTTCTGGGCTACATCGAAAGCCACTCCGCCGCCGACGAAGGCCTGACCCTGGTTGCGGAGTCCGGGCTCGGTTTGTGGCGTGCCGAGCAGCCCGAGCCGATCCAGATTGCGCCTGCCAAGGAACTGGTCAAGTACGCCGCCTCCCGGCGTCCGCTGATCATTACGACGACGGAAGGGCGCTCGCCGATACACCACGACGAATACTGCGATGTGGTGGTGATCAAGCGTTACGATGCCGATGGCAACCCGCAGGGCACGGTGCGCTTCCTGGGGCTGTTTTCCTCGGAGGTCTACAACACCCTGCCGCGGCGGATTCCGGTGGTGCGACGCAAGATCGAGCAGGTCATGCTGCGTGCCGGTCTGCGCGAGGGCGGACACGCGGCCAAGCAGCTGCGGGACATCCTCGACATGCTGCCGCGTGATGAGCTGTTCGAGTCCAGTGTGCGCGAGCTCATGGCGCTGGCGCTGGGCGTGCAGACGGTGCGCGAAGCCCAGCGGCTGCGCCTGTTCGTGCGCCGCGACCGCTACGGGCGTTTCTATTCCTGCCTGATCTACCAGCATCGCGAACGCTACAGCTCGACCACGCGGCGGGCGATGAGCGATGCCCTGATGCGGCTGCTGGGCGGGCGCGAGGCTCAGCATGAGGTGTCGTTCCAGCGCGATGGACTGGCTCGTATCCACCTCATCATCCGCACGCCGCCAGGTAGCGAAACACCGCTGACCGATGCTGAACTGGAGTCCCGCCTGCAGGAGCTGGCGACGCGCTGGGAAGAAGCCCTGATGCAGGCCCTGAAGAAGGTGCTGCCGGATGCCCGGGCCGAAGGCATTGCCGCGCGCTGGTGTGCCAGCGTTCCGGTGAGCTACCGGGAGGAAGTGCGGCCGCTTGAAGCCGCGACCGACCTGCAGTACCTGGACATGGTCAGCGGCCCTGAAGATTTGCGGGTGCGCCTGTTGCCGGTGGCCGAAAATACGCTGGAGCTGAAGCTGTACGGGCTGGGCACCATGCCCAGTCTGTCGCTGATCCTGCCGCGCCTGGAGCAGTTCGGCCTGCGGGTGCTGGCCCAGCACCCGTACCTGTTGGGGGGTAACGGGGATCGCGGCTGGATTCAGCACTTTGACCTGTCCATCAGCATGACCGAGTTCCCGACCCGGGAACGCCGCGGTGATTTCGAGGATGCTTTTGTCGACGCCTGGCAGGGGCGGCTGGAGCACGATGGTCTCAATGCGCTGGTGCTCAGCAGCGGTCTGACCGGCCGGGAAGTCGCGCTGGTCCGGGCCTTTGTGAAGTACGTGCAGCAGACCCAGTTGCCGTTCAGCCAGAGCTACATTGAGAGCCTGCTGCAGGAACACGCGGATTTTGTCGCCGGTCTGCTGACACTATTCCGCAGCCGCTTTGACCCGGAGCTGGCCGATGGTTCCGATGACGGCGTGCTCAACGAGAACCTGCGTGCGCAGCTGGAGGAGGTCCAGAGCCTGGATGCGGACCGGTTGCTGGCGTGCATGCTGACGGTGGTGCAAGCCACCCTGCGAACGAACTTCTACCAACTGGATGCGGAAGGGCGGCCCAAGCCGCATATCAGCCTCAAGATCCGCTCCGGCGATGTGGTCGAGTTGCCCCGGCCGCGGCCGATGGTGGAGACCTTCGTCTACTCGCCGGATGTGGAAGGGGTGCACCTGCGCGGCGGGCCGGTTGCCCGTGGCGGGCTGCGCTGGAGTGACCGCCGGGAAGACTTCCGGACCGAAGTGCTGGGTCTGGTGAAGGCGCAGATGGTCAAGAACGCCGTGATCGTGCCGCAGGGGGCGAAGGGTGGGTTCGTGGTCAAGAAGAATGTCGACCGCAAGGACCGTGCAGCCTGGCAGGAGGCGGGAATTGCCTGCTACAAGACTTTCATCCGTGGTCTGCTCGACATTACAGACAATCTGGTGGACGGACGCGTGGTACCCCCGCCGCAGGTGCGCCGGCACGACGGTGATGACCCCTATCTGGTGGTGGCAGCGGACAAGGGCACGGCGACATTCTCGGATATTGCCAATGGCATTTCCGGCGAATACGGCTTCTGGCTTGGCGATGCCTTTGCTTCCGGCGGGAGTGCAGGGTACGACCACAAGAAAATGGGCATCACCGCACGCGGCGCCTGGGAGTCGGTCAAGCGGCACTTTCGCGAGCTGGGCCACGATTGCCAGAGCGAGGACTTCACCGTGGTTGGTGTGGGCGACATGGCCGGCGACGTATTCGGCAACGGGATGCTGTTGTCGCGGCATATACGCCTGGTCGCGGCCTTCAACCACCAGCACATTTTCATTGACCCGACGCCAGACGCCGCACGCAGCTACGACGAGCGCAAGCGGCTGTTCGCGTTGCCGCGCTCGAGCTGGGCGGATTACGACACCGATACGATCAGCAAGGGCGGCGGGGTCTATGAACGCTCTGCCAAGTCGATCGCTCTGACCGCAGAGGCGCAAAAGGCGCTCGGGGTCACCGCCAGAGCGCTGAGTCCGAATGCACTGATCCACGAGATTCTGAAGGCACCCGTCGACCTGTTCTGGAATGGCGGCATCGGCACTTACGTGAAGTCACGCCAGGAGTCCGATGCCGATGTTGGCGACCGGGCGAACGACGCGTTGCGCATTGATGCCACGGAGTTGCGTGCGCGGGTGGTTGGTGAAGGCGGCAACCTGGGTCTGACCCAGCTGGCACGGGTCGAAGCCGCACTGAACGGCGTGCGACTGATCACGGATTTCAATGACAATGCCGGCGGCGTCAATTCTTCCGACCGCGAGGTCAATCTGAAGATTCCGCTGACCGGGCAGATGCTCAGCGGCAAGCTCAGCCTGGAACAGCGCAACGTGCTGCTGGAATCCATGACCGAGGAACTGGCCGCGATGGTGCTGCGTGACTGCGACCTGCAGACACAGGGCATCTGTGCCCAGGCGCGTCACGCCCCGGCCCGGCTGCCCGAACACGCAGCACTGATTCGCACCCTGGAAAAGACGGCCGAACTCGACCGTGGGCTCGAGTTCCTGCCCGATGACGAGCGAATTGCCGAGCGCCGCAACGCCGGGCTCGGGCTGACAATGCCGGAGATTGCGGTACTGGTGTCGTATTGCAAGCTCGATCTGTTCCGCGTCGTCACCCGCAGTGTCCTGCCCGACGACCCGGCGCTGGAAAGCGAGTTGCAGGCCTACTTCCCGCGCGCTGTGCGCGAGGCCCATGGCGAGGCCCTGTCCGGCCACCGACTGCGCAGGGACATCCTCGCAACCGTGCTGACCAACCGTCTGGTGAACCGGATGGGCGTAGGTTTTGCCCGGCGCACGGCAGAGGAACATCACGATGACCTTGCCGATGTGGTCAAGGCCTGGATTGCCGCGTCCATGATCATCAACGCCGAGCGGCGGTATACCGAGTTCGAGGCTTCGGCGGCGCCCATCGAACAGATCTACACCGCACTGGAGCGCCTGTCGGGGTTGCTCAAGCGGATGACCGTCTGGCTGCTGGCGCAGCACCCGCAACTGCCCCCGATCGCCGAACTGGTGCAGGCCTACGCCGAGCCGCTGGAAACCCTCGAAGGCGCGTTGCAGGAACAGCTGGGCGGCGTCTACTGCGATCGTCATACGCAGTACGTGGAGGTCGCCCGGGATGCGGGCATGGAACTGCCACTGGCGCAACGGCACGCCGATCATCATGTGCTCGGTGCCGGGCTGGACATTACCGTGCTGGCCCGCAGTCACGATCTGCCGCTTGAAGCCGTGGCCAAGGCCTATTTCGAGGTGGGATCCGAACTCGAAATGCCGTGGATCATCGAGCAGGTCAACAGCCTGACGGTCAGCAATCGCTGGCAGGCGATGGCCCGGAACCAGTTGCGGGATGAGGCCTATCGCATTCACCGTGGCATCTGTGAGGGTATTCTCGAGGCGGGTGACGGCGAGCCGGCGCAACGGCTGGAAGCCTGGCGCCAGGCGCATGCTGCGCAGCGCAAGCATGTTGCGGCCTCGCTGACCGAACTGAAGGCGCTGGATGCCGCCGATTCGGCCGGTCTCACCGTGCTTCTGGGACAGCTGCAGCGGCTGATCGGGGCCTGAGCCCCGTACCGGCCTGCGGTGCGGGCCGGGCGCAAACGGCCAGGACGTCGCGCCGGTAGAATACGCGGCTGCTTCTGCCCCGGAACCCGCATGCGCTGGTCAGGTTTCTTCTTGCTCGCACTGGCCTACGTTCTGGTGTTTTTTCATCGCATGGCGCCCGCGATCGTCGCTCCTGACCTGCAGGCCGCCTTTGCCGTCGACGCCACGCGCCTGGGCATCCTGGCCGCAAGCTATTACTACGTGTACACCCTGATGCAGCCACTTTCCGGTCTCGCTGCAGACATGCTCGGGCCGCGGCTGGCGGTTGGATTGCTGGGGCTGGTCGGCGGCGTGGGCAGCATCATCTTCGGCCTGGCCGAGAGCTTCGCCGTGGCCAGCATCGGGCGGCTGCTGGTGGGGCTGGGCGTGGCTTTCGTGTTCATCGGGTTGATGAAGTACAACAGCGTCTGGTTTCACCATGGGGTGTACGGACGGGTGTCCGGGTTCACGCTGCTGCTGGGGAACCTGGGGGCGGTCCTGGCTTCCGGACCGCTGGCTGCCGTGCTGGGGTTCGCCAGCTGGCGAACCGTGTTCGTGGCGCTGGGTGTGATCGCGATCCTGCTCAGTCTGGCCATTCTGCTGTTCGTCCGGCTTCCGGCCGCGCATGAACACCACCGCAAGCCGCCCTGGCACATCTTCCGGGTCGCCGGCATCCGCTGGGGCGCGCTGGCGATGTTCGGCACGGTGGGCAACGTCTTTGCCTTTGCCGGGCTGTGGAGTCTGCCGCTGCTGCAGGACCGGTTCGGTCTCAACCGTGACCAGGCCTCGGTGTACATCACGGCCCTGATGCTGGCGCTGGCTTTCGGGGCGTTGAGCGCCGGCTGGATTTCCGACCACCTGGGTCGGCGCCGACCGCTGGCGATTACCGGCGCGGCGATGCTGGTCACCGGCTTCACCCTGCTGGCGCTCACGCCCTGGTCGCTGGGCCTGGGCGCGACGCTGATCTTTGTGGTTCTGGGGCTGGGCGGTGGCTGGGTGTCAGTCATATTCGCCAATGCCAAGGAGCTTTCCGGTGCGGCTTCGGCCGGGTTCGGCATCAGCATGGTCAACACCGGCTTGTTCCTGGGGGCGGCGGTCATGCAGTCCCTGTTCGGCCTGGTGCTGGATGTGATGGATCCGGCAGCAGCCGGGAGCGGGTATGACGCCGAGGCCTGGCGCTGGGGTTTGTTGTGCAGTGCTGCGGTAGCCGCCCTGGGGCTGTTTGCTGCCACCCGGCTCACGGACTCGGGGCCGGCGCTTGTGGCAGCATCTCCGGTTCATTCTGCAATTCCCTTACGCGCATGAGCCTGATGACCCTGGATGACACCGTAGGCAACACCCCGCTGGTGCAACTCAAGCGGATGGCGGATGGCACGGGCAGCACGGTTTGCGTGAAGCTGGAAGGCAACAATCCGGCCGGATCGGTCAAGGACCGGCCGGCGTATTCGATGATCCGGCGCGCCGAAGAACGCGGCGAAATTGCGCCCGGCGATCGGCTGATCGAGGCCACCAGCGGCAATACCGGCATTGCCCTGGCAATGGTTGCAGCCATGCGGGGTTACCGGATGACGCTGATCATGCCGGCCCACATGAGTGCCGAGCGCCGTGCCGCGATGAAGGCCTACGGGGCCGAGATCATCCTGGTCAGCAAGGAAGAGGGCATGGAAGGTGCTCGCGACCTCGCGCAGCAGATGCAGGACCGCGGGGAAGGCCGGGTGCTCGACCAGTTCGCCAACCCGGATAATCCGCGGGCACACTATGAGGGTACCGGCCCGGAAATCTGGCGCGATACCCAGGGGCAGATCACGCATTTCGTGGCCTCGATGGGGACCACGGGCACGATCATGGGGGTTTCGCGCTTCCTGAAGGAACAGAACCCGGATATCCAGATCATCGGGGTGCAGCCCGACGGGGAGTCCAGCATCCCGGGAATCCGTTGCTGGCCCGAAGCTTACCTGCCGCGCATCTACGAACGGCCGCGGGTTGACCGCATTCTGGAAGTGGATGCCGTCAGCGCGGAAAACTGCATGCGCGAACTGGCTGCGGTCGAAGGCATCTTTGCCGGGGTCTCCTCCGGTGGCGCCTTGCACTGCGCGCTGGCCATCGCCCGCGAGAACCCGGGCAGTCTGGTCGCCAGCATCGTCTGTGACCGGGGCGATCGTTACATTTCCACCGGCGTATATCCCGACTGATGCAATTTCTTGTTCCGTTCTGGCGGCCCGATCCCCGGTCGGCCCGTCGCTTGTATGGTTTCAGTGACGGGCTTTCGGATACCGATGTCGTCAAGGCGGTGGAGCAGGTGCGCCATCAGCGTGCCGGCACGACCTCCATGCCGCCGTGGCTGAATGCATTGGGCGGTTTCGCGCTGCTGGAGGGGCAGCAGGAAGCCGCCCGCTGGGTCGCTGACGCGGATGAGAAGGCGCTGCTGATGACGCTGGCCGCGGCATTGAATGCCTCGGGTGAACCGGTCATCGTGTTTGCACAGGCGGCTGATCTGGTGAAAAAACTTCGGCTGCGCTTTGTCGTGCAGCAGCTTTCTGCTGAGCACGTAGCCGGCTGGGCCGAGCGCTTTCGCGATGGTGCAGCCTGGCAGCCGGACGCACTTTGCCGCGAGCCCGAAGCGGCGGACGCCATTCTGGCGCTGGCCAGCGGGCGTGCGCTTTACAACCCCTGGCAGCAGGAGTCACCGACTCCTGAACACATGTGTACGCAGGCTCTGGCACTGCGTGATCTCTTTGAAAAGGACTGGATTTGAGCCGTAAAAGATTTGACAACGAAGAACGCCTGGAAGGTGAGGTTGTCGACCTCTCGTCGGATGGCCGCGGGGTCGTGCGCACCGAGGGGAAAACGGTATTTGTCGCGGATGCGCTGGCTGGCGAAAAGGTGATTTACCGGCGCCGCAAGCGCCGGCGCAGCTTCGATGAGGCCGAGTTGCTGGAAGTCATCACACCCAGCCCGGACCGGGTGGAGCCGCCCTGTCCGCATTTCGGGCAGTGCGGTGGCTGCTCGCTGCAGCACCTGCGCCCCGAAGCCCAGATTTCCGCCAAGCAGAATGAACTGCGGGAAGCCTTTCGGCGGATCGGGCAGGGCGTTGAACCCGAACGCTGGCTGGAACCGCTGACCGCGTCATCGACCGGCTACCGTCGCCGCGCACGGCTGGCCTGCAAACAGGTGCACGGCAAGGGGCGGGTGCTGGTGGGGTTCCGCGAGCGGAACGGGCGTTACGTGGCCGACATCCACACCTGCCCGGTGCTGGATGAACGGATCGGCTGCTTGCTCGGCCCCCTGTCGGAGTTGATTGGTGGTCTGTCCTGTCCCGATCAGATTCCGCAGATCGAGGTTTCCGCCGGCGATGACGATGTCATCCTGCTGTTGCGCCATCTGGCGGAACTGACCGGTGACGATGCGATTGCCCTGGCCCGGTTTGCCAGTGCGCATCAGGTGCACTGGTACCTGCAGTCCGGCGGGCCGGATACCGTACGCCCACTCGAGCAGCCGCTGACCCTGCGCTACGCGCTGCCGGAGTATGGGGTGGACCTGGAGTTCGGGCCGACGGACTTCATTCAGGTCAATGCCGGTCTGAACCGGCGCATGGTGGCGCAGGCCCTGCAGCTGCTCGACGCGCCGGCCGGTGCCAAGGTCCTGGAGCTGTTCGCGGGGCTGGGGAATTTCACCCTGCCCATGGCGCGTCAGGGGCTGCAGGTGACGGCGGTCGAGGGAAGCGAGGAACTGGTAGCCAAGGGACGCGCCAATGCCGAGCGCCATGGTCTGGAAGTCTCCTACCTGGTGGCGGACCTGTTCAAGGTCAGCGGTGATGAGAACTGGATGCAGGACCGTTACGAATACGCGCTGTTTGATCCACCGCGCAGCGGGGCGGCGGAGATCATTCCGCTCTTGCTGAAGAAGCCGCCGCGCCGGATCGTTTACGTGTCCTGTCACCCCGGTTCGCTGGCCCGCGATGCCGGCGCGCTGGTGGCCGGTGGCTACAAGCTCAGTGCCGCCGGGGTCATGGACATGTTTCCGCACACCGGGCATGTGGAATCGATCGCCTGCTTTGACTGGGTGGGGCCAAAGTGATTCGCATCAGTCTGCGTCAACAGCAGCTGGAATTGATAGAGGGTGCGCATTCGCGAACCTTTGCCGTT
>JBFHON010000032.1:0-15009 GCA_041593295.1 Oceanococcaceae bacterium
CCGTCACGCACCGGCTGCGCCTTGAGGTACCAGGTACCGGTTTCATGCACGATCAGTTCGGCCGCCTTGCCTGCATAGGACGTGCCGGCCACCATCAGCCCCTCGGGCTCCAGGGTGATCGCATCCCCGGCAGGTGACATCAGCGTCATGTGAACGCTCTTGAGCCCCAGCAGGTTGTAGTCGCTGAGTTGCAGCTGCACCTTGTCACCACGAGTCAGTGGTATCTGGTACCAGTCGACCAGGTCACCGGCAGGCGACAGCTGTGCGTTGTAGTAACCCGGCGTAATCGGAACAGCCTGCTCCATGACATCACCGGCATCACCACCACTCCGGGCATCGTTCTGAAAAACAGCAGCCGCATGGGCCGGCATTGCCGTTCCCAGCCCCAGGCCGAGCAAAGCAGTGGACACAAAGCGCGAAACACGCCGATATCGATAGGACATTGTGAGGGTTCCCCAGTTTCTTTCTTATTGATTATGTGCTGCCCACAATGGGTGCAGACTTGGTACAGGCGGCCCCGCCTGTGGCAGAAAAAGATGCCACACCCGCGCCGGGCATGCACGCCGCACCAGATTCCTGGCTGGCTTCCGCTTCAACAATAACTGTCTATAATGACAGTATGCGCACTGCCACCCCACTTACCCCTGCCCAGTCCCGGGTCCTGCAATTCATCGAGGCCTTCATCGCCCGCGAGCGCATGCCCCCGACGCAGGCCGAAATCACGGCGGCCATGGGCTTTGCCTCGCGCACCGCGACGCGGGATCACCTGAATGCCCTCGAGCGCAAGGGCGTCCTCACACAACAACCCGGTGCGGCACGGGGTATTCGCCTGCAGCAGCCCCCGGAAGAAAAAGTCGGTCTGCCCCTCATCGGCCGGGTCGCTGCCGGGGTTCCCATCCTCGCGGTGGAACACGTGGAGGATCACTATCAGGTGGAGGCCTCCCTGTTCCAGCCGCGGGCGGACTACCTGCTGCGCGTTCGCGGCGAAAGCATGCGCGACGCCGGCATTCTCGATGGGGACCTGCTGGCCGTGCACCGCTCCCCGCAGGCCCGCGAAGGGCAGATTGTTGTGGCCCGGGTCGGGGATGAGGTCACGGTCAAGCGCTTCCGGCGCCGTGGTGACGCCATCGAGCTGCAGGCAGAAAACCCGGACTTCTCACCGCTGGTCATTGCCCCCGGCACGGCAGACTTCGCCATCGAAGGCCTGATGGTCGGCCTGATCCGCCCCTCCCCGGAGGCATGAGTACCCATGCCAACCCCTCTTTCCCTGCCCCTCGCTGATACCGAACGGCCCGCTCGCCCGGCACCTGAGCCGGCAGCACCCACCCACACGGCAACGGAAGACCCGGCGCAGCGTCTGAAAAGCCTGCTGCACCGCCCGGACATCTGGCGGGGGTTTCGCAGCGACTCCATCGGCAACCGCCGCACCGGACACCCCCTGCTGGATCGGCACCTGCCCGGCCGCGGATGGCCGGCCGCCGGCATGACCGAGCTGCTGTGCCCGCGCCCTGGCATTGGCGAACTGCAGTTGCTGCTGCCGACACTGACCAATGCCGTGCAGTGCTGGATCGCACCGCCCTACCCCCCCTATGCGCCGGCCCTGGCGCAGTCCGGCCTGAACCTGGAGCAGGTGCTGATCATCCAGCCGGAAAACGTGCAGGACCAGCTCTGGGCGCTGGAGCAGGTCCTGCAGGCCGGCAGCGAAGAGGTCGTGCTGGGGTGGTGTGCGCAGGCCTCGATGACCGAGCTGCGGCGTTTGCAGCTGGCCGCGGAAACCCACCAGACCCGGCTGTTCCTGTTCCGCCCTCCCCAGGTGCACAACCAGCCCTCCCCGGCGCGACTGCGTCTGTATCTGGAGGCTGCGGAGGACGGCCTGTACCTGCGCATTCTCAAGACCCGGGGCGGGCGGCCTGCCGCCTTTGTTCTGCCGCTGGCAGACCGGAACACCGATCAACACACAAGGAAGCACAACCATGCTGTGGCTGGGCCTGGATCTGCCACTACTGTCGCTGCACGCCCTCGCCCACGGGTCGCATGAACCGCGCGCGGTCCTCGATGCCACCCAGCGCCTGCACTGCGTCAACCCCGCTGCGGCCGCTGCCGGCCTGCAGCCGGGCATGCTGGCACGCAGCGCCCAGGCCCTGCTGCCCAGCGTGCACCTGCACCCCCGACAGGAAGCTGCCGAACAGGAAGCGCTCAGCCATCTGGGCACCTGGGCCATTCGCTTCAGTTCGCAGGTCAGCCTGAGCCCTCCCTGCGGGCTGGTGCTGGAAATTGGCGGCAGCCTGCGCCTGTTCGGGGGGCTGGACAACCTGCTGGAACGCGTCCGTCAGGAACTGGAATCCCTGGGGCACCGCCCGCGTCTGGGTGTCGCCCCGACCATTCGTGGTGCCGAACTGCTGGCCCGTGCCGGCGGGCACGCCCAGCCCGCACCTGTCATCCGGGAACCCGCTGCCATCTCACTGGCCATCCGCGACCTGCCCCTGAAGTGGCTGGGCTGGCCGGACAAGGTGCAGCAAAAGCTGCGGGCCGTCGGTCTGCAGCACATTGGCTCCTGCCTGGACCTGCCACGTGCCGGCTTCTGCAAGCGCTACGGCACCCGCTACCGCCAGCAACTGGACCAGATCATCGGCAGTGCGTCCGACCCCCGCATGTGGCACCAGCCTCCGCCACGTTTTCGCCGCCAGGCCGAGCTGTTCTTCGAGACCGAGCGCAGCGATATCCTGCTCCCCGGTTTTGCACGCCTGTTCGCCGACCTGGCGGCCTACCTCTACGGGCGTGACTGCGGCCTGAGCCGGATTCAGATTCAGTTGCGCCACCCGCAGGCCGCACCGACGGCCCTGCGCCTGGGCCTGCAGAAGCCCAGCCGGGACCCAGACCACTGGCTGCGCCTGCTGGCAGAGCAGCTTGATCGCGTGCCACTCCCCGAACCGGTGCGCGCAATCGGCGTCATGGTCGATCAGTTCGACAATGCCCCGGCCGGCCAGAGCACGCTCTTCCCCGACCGTAACCGGGCCGACCGGGCGCATCTGCTGGAAAAACTCTCGGCGCGCCTGGGCCCTTCCACCCTGTGCTCGCTGGGGGTGCTGGATGACCACCGTCCCGAGTACGCCTGGCAACGCCGTGACCCGAACCCCGCACCGGATTCCACCCGCCACACCACACCAGCCCCCAGCGGCCCACGCCCCCTGTGGCTGCTGGATGCTCCGCGCCCGATCAGCAACAACCGCATGCACCTGCTCAGCCCGGCCGAGCGCATCGAAAGCGGATGGTGGGATGGCCGCCCCTGCCGGCGTGACTACTACCAGGCGCGTGCCGATGACGGCCGCCGCTTGTGGGTTTTCCGCGAATATCTGCAGGGCACCGAACCGGCACGCTGGTTTGTGCACGGGTACTTCGCATGAGCGGTTACGCCGAGCTGCACTGCATCAGCAATTTCAGCTTCCTGCGCGGGGCCTCGCACCCCGAGGAACTGGTGCAGCAGGCCATCCGCCAGGGCTATCGCGCCCTGGCGCTGACGGATGAGTGCTCGTTCGCCGGCATCGTGCGCGCCCACAAGGAGGCCCGGGAACATCATTTCAAGCTGATCATCGGCAGCGAGATCCAGCTGAGCGACGGCCCCCGCCTGGTCCTGCTGGTGCGCAACCAACGCGGCTACGAACAGCTCTGCCAGCTGATCACCCGGGGGCGACGGCAAGCGACCAAGGGGCACTACCAGCTGGCCCGGGATGACCTGTACCGCCGCAAGCCCGCAGACGCAGAAAACCCGGCCACGCCCGCGGCGCTGCCAGACTGCCTGTGTCTGCTGATCCCCTGCACCCAGGACCTGCCCACCCTCGGCCGGCATGCCGCCTGGGTGAAGCAGGCCTTTCCTGGCCGCGCCTGGGTCGCCGTGGAATGCCACCGCGGCCCGGACGACCAGCAACGGCTGCAGCGCCTGCAACAGCTTGGCCAGCAGCACGGACTGCCGCTGGTTGCCTGCGGTGACGTCCACATGCATGTGCGCAAGCGCCAGGTTCTGCAGGACACCCTGACCGCCATCCGGCATGGCTGCACACTGGAGCAGGCCGGCAAACGCCTGTTCCCCAACGGTGAGCGGCATCTGCGCAGCCTGCCGCGGCTGCAGGCCCAGTACCCGGCAGCGCTGCTCGCCGAAACCGGGCGCATCGCCGCCCTGTGTGACTTCTCGCTGGACACGCTGAACTATCAGTACCCGGCCGCCGACCTGCCGCCCGGCATGGAAGCCAATGCCCATCTGCGGGAACTGGCCCTGCAGGGGCTGCGCCGACACTGGCCGCAAGGCGCCCCGCTCAAGGTGCGTCGCCTCATCGTCAAGGAACTGCGACTGATCCGCCAGCTGAACTACCCACACTATTTCCTGACGGTCTTCGAGATCACCCAGTGGGCCCGTGCCCAGGGAATTCTCTGCCAGGGCCGCGGCTCGGCAGCCAATTCCGCGGTGTGTTTCGTGCTCGACATCACCGTGGTCAACCCTGAACACTCTTCTCCGCTGTTCGAGCGCTTCATCTCGGCGGAACGCGGTGAGCCCCCCGATATCGACGTGGACTTCGAACACGTGCGCCGGGAAGAGGTCTTCCAGCACATCTACCGCAAATACGGGCGCCGACACGCCGCCCTGGCAGCCACGGTCATTCGCTACAAGGCCAAGAGCGCGCTGCGCGACGTGGGCAAGGTGCTGGGACTGAGCCCGGACGACCTCAACCGCATCAGCCAGTCCCTGGCCTGGTGGGATCAGGCCGATGAGTTACCGGAACGCCTGCGCGCACTGGGCTATGACCCCGAGTCCCCGGTCATCCGGCAACTGCTGACCCTTGCCGCTGCGCTGCGCAATTTCCCGCGCCACCTGTCACAGCACGTCGGCGGCTTTGTCATCACGGCCCGGCCGCTGGACAAACTGGTCCCGGTAGAGAACGCCGCCATGGCGGAGCGCACGGTGATCCAGTGGGACAAGGACGACCTCGACGCCGTGGGCCTGTTCAAGATCGACTGTCTGGCCCTGGGCATGCTGACCGCCATCCACAAGACCTTTGACCTGGTACGGGGCTACAGCGGCCGTCGCCTGAGCATCCCGCAGATTCGCGCCATCGCCGACTCCGGCACACCGGAAACCGCCGCCGTGTTCCGGATGCTGAGCGCAGCCCAGAGTGTCGGGGTCTTCCAGGTGGAGTCCCGGGCGCAGATGTCGATGCTGCCGCGCATGCAGCCGCGTTGCCTGTACGACCTGACCGTGGAAACCGCCATCGTGCGGCCCGGCCCCATTCAGGGTGGCATGGTTCACCCCTACATCAACCGGCGCATGGGCCGGGAGGCCATGCACTGCCCACCGGGGCTGGAGCCCATCCTGCTGCGCACCTACGGCATCCCGATCTTTCAGGAACAGGTGATGGAAATCTGCATCGTCGGCGCCGGTTTCCCGCCCGGCGAAGCCGACCAGGTACGCCGCTCGATGGCCGCCTGGGGACGCAGCGGATACGGCAAGCTGGAACGCTTCGAGCAACGACTCAAGGAGGGCTTCCTCGCCAACGGTTTCGATGCGAAGTTTGCCCACACCATATTCGAGCAGATCAAGGGTTTTGCCGAGTACGGGTTTCCCGAGTCCCATGCGGCCAGCTTCGCCGTGCTGGTCTATGTCTCGGCCTGGCTCAAGCTCTACGAGCCGGCAGCCTTTCTGGCCGGCCTGCTCAATGCCCAGCCCATGGGGTTCTATTCCCCCTCCCAGCTCATCCAGGACTTTCGCCGCAACCACCGCGTCGAAATCCGCCCGGCCGATGTCCTGTACAGCGACTGGGAGAGCACCCTGGAGCCCGCCCCGGGAAACCGCCACGACCGGCAGCCCGCCCTCCGCCTCGGACTGAACCGGATCAAGGGCCTGAGCGCAGGCGGCGGACGGCAGGTTGTGGACGCCCTGCGTTCCCGTTCGACCGCCCCGGCCTCCGTCGAAGAACTGTTCCGCCAGGTGCCACTCAGCGAGCAGGACCGCAACGCCCTCGCGGCAGCGGATGCGCTGCGCTCGCTGGCCGGCGAACGGCACCAGGCCCATTGGGCCCAGCAGGGCTTCGTCCCGGCCCGCAGCGGCATGTCCCTGGAGCACCAGCCCGACGCCGCCCCGCTGCCGCAGAGCACGGAAGGGGAAAACCTGGTCGCCGACTACGCCAGCCTCGGGCTGACCCTGCGTCGCCACCCGCTCGCCCTGCTGCGCCGCCCGCACCTGCAACGACTGCGTACGCTCACGTCACGGCAGTGGGGCCAGCTGGCCCATGGCCGGCTCTGTCGCGTCGCCGGCATGGTCACCAACCGGCAGCGCCCGGGAACGGCCAAAGGCATCATCTTCATGACCCTGGAGGACGAAACCGGCACCACCAACCTGGTCATCCGCCAGGATGTGCTGGAGCAGTATCGCCAGGAGGTGCTGCAAGCCCCGCTGGTCGTGGCCGACGGCATCAACGAGTATCGCGACGGCGTACGCCACCTCATGGTCCGTTCGCTGGAAGATCACAGTCACCTGCTGGGACGACTGCAGTTTTCGTCACGCGACTTCCACTAGCCAGCCCGCCGCGTGTCGCCTCAGTGCGTCAGTGAAACCTCGTCACCGTAAAACACCACGCGATCGCCACCGGCATCGCGAGCATCCGACAAGGCCCGGTCTGCCAGCACCAGCAGCGAACGCGCCATGCGACTCTGCGAAGGGACCGTGACGATCCCGCCCATCGACACCGTCAAGCGGGCATCGGGGTCAACCGGGTGGGGCAATTCCAGGTCCCGCACATCATCGATGATGTGGCGGGCAATCTCACGAATCCCCGCCTGCTGGGACTCGGCCAGCATCACTGCCATTTCCTGTTTACGCACCCGGCCGGCAAAATCGGCCCGGCGCCGGCACCAGCGGGAAACCACCCGGCCAATGGCACGCACGTCCTGCCCAAAGCCGGTACGGCCCTCAAGCATCGGATCCCCGCGCTCAATGCCATCGATGGCGATGACCAGCACCCCCAGCGGTTGCTTGGCCCGCGCACACAGGTGCCACTGCTGCTCGACCCGGCCCAGAAACAGATCACGGCCGGCCAGCCCCGAGTCGGTATCAAAACCGGCAAGCTCCGGGGCCGGGTCCACCGCTCGCCTCAGGCGTGTCACTTGACTCAGATTCTGCATTTTTCAACTGTTTAAGGGCGTTATTCCCAGTAAATCGCCCCAGCAGTCAAGAAAGCGTGAATCCCTGACATTTCTCCCTGCGTGCGTTGCAGCTTAGTCGGCAGTTCGTGAAAGAGAGGTCACCGGGTAGCCCAGCTGCGCGGCCAGCTCGGGCTGTGAACAGCAATCCACGACGCTGGTCACCGGTGCCTGCATTTCTACCGTGGTGTTATGGGCATTCAGCTCACCACCACACTCGCTGCAACAGACACGGGGCCGCATCAGTTGCTGACAGTCGGCGTGGCGATAGCGTAACGGCACCTCGTCCTCGGCAAACAGCCAGCGGTTTGCCCAGCTGGCCAGCGCCAGAATCACCGGCTGCAGCTCGCGTCCCTTGCGGGTGAGCTGGTATCCCATGCGGGTCGCTCCAGGGCGCACGGGGACACGCTTGAGAATGTCCTGTTCCACCAGCGCGCGCAGTCTCTGCGTCAGCACATGCCGTGTCAGCCCCAGTTCGCGCTGAAAGTCGTCGAACTGACGTGTTCCCAGCAGAGCATTGCGAATGATCAGCAACGTCCAGGCGTCCCCGACCTGGGCCGTAGCCTGGGCGATGGGACAGGGTTTTTCAGCATGGTCAGCGATTTTCATCCCACTTTTCCTTGGGTTCCTTTTGGGAACTAATTTGACAGAGACGCACCTTTGCCGAATATAGTTCCAATTAGGAACTTATTACGCAAGCCCGGACAACGCCCGCCCATCAGCCCCCAACCCGAATGCCCTGACGGGCACTCGCAAGCCCACCAGGAGAGAGACAGGTGCCAGGATCCCCTTCCATCAGCCCGCGCACCGCGGGAAGTCACAGCATTCCCCGCGCCAATCCACGCCCCGGCGTCACCACGCACAAGACGCTGTGTGCCAGTTGCGACATTGCCTGCAGTGTCGTCACAGAGGTCCAGAAGGGCCGGGTCACACGGGTACGCTCTTCGGACAATCCGCTGTTCCGGGACAACATCTGCATCAAGGGAATTGTCGCACCCAAGAACTTCGCCAACCCGAACCGGGTGCTGTACCCGCAAAAACGGGTCGGCGAGCGCGGCTCGGGCCAATGGGAGCGCGTGACCTGGGAAGAGGCCATGTCTGACATTGGTCAGCGGTTGCGGAAAATCATTGATGAGCACGGCCCGGAAGCATGGGCGGTTGCGACCAGCCAATGGAACACGGGCACCGATCACGGTCTGGGCCGCCGGCTGATGAACCATGTCGGCTCGCCGAACTGGATCAGCGGTGTCGCCCTGTGTGCGGGCAATACTGCGGCAGTGAACCGCCTGACCTATGGCTGGTACCCGTGGCCTGACTACGACAACACGAACTGCGTGGTGCTGTTTGGCCACAACCCCCACCGCAACAGCTGGGTGCCGATCTACAACCAGATTCAGCGATTGAAGGCGCGCGGTGGCAAGCTGGTGGTCCTTGACCCCCGCCGCAGCGAGTGCGCGGAACTGGCCGATCTCTGGCTACCCCTGAAGGTTGGCAGTGATGCGGCCATGATGTTTGGCTGGCTCAAGGTAATCATTGACGAAAAGCTCTACGACACGACTTTCGTGGACCGGTGGACCATCGGTTTTGAAGACCTGCGACATCGCGTGGACGAATTCCCCCTGAGCCGGGTTGCCGAACTCACGGGCTGTGACCCGGAACAGATTGCCAAGGCGGCACGCATGTACGCCACGCAGGGCCCCTCGGTCATCCCGTGGACGCCCATCACCGACATGCAACGCAACAGCACCTCCGCGATTCGCCTGCAGACCATCCTGCGCTCGATATGCGGCTATGTCGATGTACCCGGGGGCGAGGCGTTGATGGGATTCAACCCGGACATTGTCCCCGAGTCCGAAATCGAGATGCACCATGTTCTTCCGGAGACGCAAAAGGCCAAACAACTGGGTGCGCAGGACCATCCGGTGTTCACCTACCGCGGCCAGGCGGATCTCCGCGAACCCCTGAAGCGGGTCTGGGGTCATGAATACCCCAACCAGGTCACGGGCTGTTACATGGCCAATCCATCCGCGGTATTCCGCGCGATGGCCGGAGATGGACCATACCCGGTCAAGGCCCTGTTCTCGCTGGGCAACAACACACTGATGGGTTTTGCAAACATGCCGCAAATCCTCAAGGGCATGCTCAATCAGGACCTGATCGTGGTGAATGAGCATGTGATGACTCCCACCGCTCAGTTGGCGGACTACGTACTGCCGGGGGACTCATGGCTGGAGCGCCCATGGCTCTGGGACGGTTTCGGCTGGCTGTCGATCTACCGTCCCTCCGAAAAATCGATGGAGCCGCCTGGCGAGTGCAAAAGCACCTTCGACTTCTGGAAAATGCTCGCCAATGCGCTGGACATGCCGGACGTTGTTCCATGGCCTCACCTGGAAGCGTTTTACGACTGGCGGCTGCAAAAAATGGGGATTGACTTCGCCACCTTTGCCCGAACCCACGAAGTCCATGCGGAAACACCGCGCTTCCGCAAATACGAGCAGACCGGCTTTGCCACTCCGAGTGGGAAAGTGGAGCTCAAGTCATCGATCCTGGAAAAGCTGGGCTTTGACCCGCTGCCCTACTGGCGTGATGCGCCAGCGCCAGACCCGGAGTTCCCCTTGACGCTGTTCACCGGGGTGCGGGAAGGCGAGTATTTCCAGACCGGCGGCCGGCATGTCCCGGAAATGCGGGCACGCAAGCCCGAACCCGTGATGTTTGTGAGCCCGGCAACGGCAGCCCAGGAAAATATCGCCGAAGGCGACTGGGTGGAAATCACCACCACGACCGGTCAGATCCGCATCATGGTCGGCATCCGCGATGCCATGCCTGACGGACTGATCCGGGTGCCACACGGCTGGTGGAAACCGGAGATGGAGCAAGGCCGCGGAAAACTCTCCGGCGCGATGCTCTACGCCGACGCCCTGCTCTGCCCGGACGACGACGACTACCTGGACACCGAACAGGGCATCCCGCACCTCAAGGGCCTTCCCTGCCGCATCCGAAAAATCGCCGAGGAGGCCGCATGAAACCCTACTGGCTCCGTGCTGCGCAGGCGAAAGGCGCGGTCATCCTGGCCAAACGCGGGTCACGCAACCGGACCTGGTCCGACCGCCTGATCCGCCGTTTGCTGAGTCGGGTACTCCGCTTCAACTTTGATCTGGATGACATGGTGCTGACGGACCAGGGCTATGACCCCGACGAACTCGAACGCTATCAGCGAGGCGAGCTCGCCGACGCTCGTAGCACAGGTTCGGACAAACCCAGCGCATCCAGCGTGGCCTGAAAATCAGGCTGCAGCGGGGCCCGGATCTGCAGGGGCTGCCCGCTCACCGGATGCTCCATGTCGATTTGCGTGGCCGCCAGGTACAGGCGGTGATACCCACGCCAGCGGTCATACAGGTGATTGTGATGCCGGTCACCGTGATTGACGTCGCCGATAATCGGGTGGTTGATGTGGCGCAGGTGACGGCGAATCTGATGCTTGCGCCCCGTTAAGGGGCGGGCCTCAACGAGCGCGTAGCGTTGCTGCGGATACCGACCCAGGGGCAGATCCAGGGTCGTTGTTGCCAGTGTGCGGAAGGTGGTCAGCGCAGGCTGCGGTTCCAGCGACTCCTGCTTGTCGCGATCCCCCAGGCGGTCACGTTGATAGAGCAGGGGGCGGTCGACGTCACCGGCCGCCGGCGGCCAGCCCCGCACCAGTGCCAGGTAGGTCTTGCGTACGCTGTGCCGGGCGAACTGCTCCCCCACGCTGCGTGCCGTCTGCGGGTCGAGCGCGAACAGCAGCAAACCCGAAGTTGCCTTGTCCAGACGATGCAGGGGATAGACGCGCTGCCCGATCAGGTCGCGTGTCATCTGCAGCGCAAACTGCGTTTCCCTGCGGTCGATGGGAGAACGGTGGACCAGCAGGGCGGCCGGTTTGTGCATGGCGTCCAGGCAGGAGTCCTGGTAGACCGGCTTCAGACCATCCAGATCACACGTCGTGTTCAGGGCCAGAACCGCACAGGGCACTCCGTCCGAACCGGCAGCGCTTCACGGCAGGCAATCATGCCGCCTCGGAGTCTTCCGGACGCTGCGCGCCCCGCTTGCGCACCGCCAGACCCGCAGCCGGCGGCGCCACGGTTTCCGTCCGGTTGCGACCGTTGTGCTTGGCCAGGTACATCGCGCGATCGGCGCGTTCCATGAGCTTTTCGGCGCGGAAACCATCCAGGAAGGAGAGCTGACTGATCCCCACGCTGACGGTCACCGAAATCCGTTCGTTGACGTCGGTGTCGCCGACCATCAACTGCTCGGCAGCCACCCGCGCACGGATCCGGTCGCACTGCAGTTCCGCCTGCTGCAGACCAACGCCAGGCAGGATGAGTGCGAACTCTTCGCCTCCATAACGGGCCACGGTTTCATTGATGCGCGCCTGCGACTGAATCAATGCGGACAGCTGCTTGAGAATCTGGTCACCCATCTGGTGGCCGAAATCATCATTGATGGCCTTGAAATTGTCGACGTCAATCAGCGCCAGACACATCGGCTGCCCGTAGCGCCGGGCCCGCTCGATCTCGGCACCCAGCACACGCTCCATGTGCCGGCGGTTGTAGACGCCGGTCAGGGCATCGGTGATGGTTTCGCGCTCCAGCAGGGCGCTACGCTGGACATCCTCGATACTGCCGGCCGACAGCTGGCAGACGATCATGATGAACCAGCTGCCAGCAAGCAGCACCACGGGCAAGGTCAGTTCCTGCACCAGTGGCAACCCGGTGGGCGAGCCGATGGCGTAGACGATTTCCGCCCCGATCATCACCAGCAACAGACAACCCAGCAGCACCCAGGCCCGCCGCATCAGGCCGTCCGGCAGATCCCGCAGCAAACGTCGCATCGGAAACAGGGCAACCAGCAGCAGGGCGGCGGACGAGAGCACGACGATGTAACGCAGGCTCTCCAGCTCGGGGCTCATTGATCAGCACCCGGCAGGGTGAGGAGTAATTTCATGCCTCTAGAGTGCCGCGTTCGGCCGGCAAATAAAAGCCAGTACCGCATTTTTGCTCGCCGACCAGCAGCTATCCAGCAATCCTTTCCCTGCATGCCGGGGGCGACCATGGTTACGAAGCCTGTGTGCCGGAAACCAGGGCCTTGAGCCGGGCCCCTTCGACATTCGCCGCATACTGCTTTTTCAGGCTGATCAGCGAACGGACCCGGGTGATCAGCACCTGATCGATATAGGGCTTGGTCACGAAATCGTTGGCCCCCGCGCGAAACAGTTCGACCTGGCGCTCGGGCTCGTCGCTGCCGGTAATCACCAGCACCGGCAGTTGCTGCTCGGAGAGCTTGAGCCGGACCCGGATTGCGTGGATCAGGTTGGCGGCGGTATTGGCACCCTTGAGATAGAAATCCGTCAGCACGAGGTCAAAATGCGACGCTGGCGCATCATCTGCCTGCGTGCGCAGCCCGATCAGCGACTCGGCTTCTTCCGCAGTCGAGGTGTGCACGACCTGAAAACCGTGGTCTTCGAGCAAACTCTGGGTGATCTTGGCCGAGACCATGTCGTCCTCGACGAACAGGATGCGCCCGCTGACAAAGTTGCGCTCCGCAAAGTCACGCAGAAAACCCATCAGGGCATCGTAGCCGTGCGACTTGTCGAAATATTCCGACACTTCCGGGATTTCGCTGAGCTGCGCGGCCCGCAGATCCATCTGTGCCGAGACGACAACGACGGGCAGGTTGTGGCGCTGCCCCAGGTTCCGCAAGGCCGCGATCAACTCCAGACCGTCCATGTCCTCCAGCGCCAGCGACGTCGTCATCAGGCCGAACTTCGCCCCGCTCTGCAAGGCCTCGAGTGCCGCCCCTGCCGAACGGCAAGCGGTGATCTCGGCTCCGGGGATCAGGCTGGAGAGCGCGCGCGTAAGGGCATCACGCGAGAACTGCGAGCGGTCAACGACCAGAATGCGGGTAGGTTTGTTCAAATGCTGTCCAGAAGCGACGTCGGCACACCGACCTGAGTTTTCCCGGCTCGCGGCGTCCGCAAGGCTGCGCTGTCGATCAGCAGGCCTTGCTCATGATGCGGTACCGGGACCGGCCAAACCCATGCAGATTCCGCGCCGCGATGTCCGATGGATAATGCCCGACCCCGGGCACCAACGCGGCCTGCGCCTGACGCTTCCCCCGTCGGTCCAGTCACCGATGGTTGCGCAAGCGAGCCCGCCCCGGCAGACCCGGCCGCCTGCCACGCAGGCGGCTTTCGGGCCTGTCACCCGCAACCTCACGGGCGAGCTGACACGGGGTCAGGCGTCTTTCCAGGTCAGGTCCAGTTGGCGCGCGGCCCGCACGTCGTCCAGACGACGCACCGGCTGGGTGTAGGGCGCGCCCTTGACCATCTCGATATCGACTTTGGCCTCTTCCCAGATCGCCACCATCGCATCGATGAACCCGTCCAGCGCATCGCGCTCTTCGGTTTCCGAAGGCTCGATCAGCAGGCACTCCGGCACCAGCAGCGGGAAATACACCGTCGGCGCGTGGAAGCCATAGTCGAGCAGGCGTTTTGCCATGTCGGTCGCCGTCAGGTCGATGGCGGTTTTCTGCTTCTTCAGTGTGACGATGAATTCGTGGGTCGCGCGACGGCCCGGGAACGCCAGGTCAAAGCCTTTCTCCCGCAGGCGTTGCTGGATGTAGTTCGCGTTCAGCGTCGCGTACTCACCCACCCGGCGCATGCCCTCGGCACCCAGCATCCGTGCGTAGACATAGGCGCGCAGCAGCACACCCGAGTTGCCCATGAACGCCGAAAGACGACCGATGGATTGCGGACGCTCGTCCTTGTCGGCATAGCGATAGCCCTGATCGTCCTTGACCACCAGCGGTGTTGGCAGGAACGGCTCCAGGCGGGCCGAAACCCCCACGGCACCCGAGCCCGGCCCACCGCCGCCATGCGGCGTGGAGAAGGTCTTGTGCAGGTTCATGTGGATGACGTCAAAGCCCATTTCGCCGGGCTTGACCTGGCCGAGAATGGCATTCAGGTTGGCGCCGTCGTAGTACAGCAGGCCACCGGCCTCGTGCACCTTGGCGGCAATTTCCTCGATCCGCCGCTCGAACACGCCCAACGTGGACGGGTTGGTCAGCATGATGCCGGCGGTCTGTGGCCCCAGCGCGGCTTCCAGCGCTTCGAAATCCACGTCGCCTTCGGCGTTGGTGGGAATTTCCCGGACCTTCATGCCGCACTGAATCGCGGTGGCGGGGTTGGTGCCATGGGCGGCGTCCGGCACGATGATTTCGTTGCGCGCGTGATCGCCACGGGCATCGTGGTAGGCGCGAATCATCGCCACACCAGCCAGCTCACCCTGTGCTCCGGCCATCGGCGTCAGTGATACGCCCTTCATGCCGGTGACGTTCTTCAGCATTTCCTGCAGCTCGTACATGCAGCTGAGGTAACCCTGACTGTGATCAGGTGTCGCCAGCGGATGCCGGTGCAGGAATTCCGGCAGCATTGCCAGCGTGTTGCAGGCCCGCGGGTTGTATTTCATCGTGCACGAACCCAGTGGGTAGAAGTGCGTATCGATGGAGAAGTTCAGCTGCGACAACCGGGTGTAATGGCGTACCACCTGCAGCTCGGAAACTTCCGGCAACAGCGGCTTGTCCTTGCGCAGCAGGCCCGCCGGAATGTCGGCCGGCAGTGCCTGGGCGGCCGGGGCCTGCGCAGTGGCATAGCGACCGGCACTGGTGTGTTCGAAAATCACGGGCTCGGTGCCCTTTTGCAACGCGCTCATGCCAGCACCTCCGTCAAAGCGTCCACATAGGTCTGGATATCACCCGGCGTCTTGGTTTCGGTTGCACAGACCAGCAGCA
>JBFHON010000033.1:0-14993 GCA_041593295.1 Oceanococcaceae bacterium
GACACCACCCGCAATTCGATGAGCGGTGGCGTGCTCGCGCTGAACCGATTTCCGGGCGAGTTTGCCAAGCTCCAGCAAAACCCGGAGCTGATACCCAACATGGTCTCGGAGATCATTCGCTGGCAAACGCCACTGGCGTACATGCGCCGGGTCGCCAGGCAGGACGTGGAGCTGAACGGGAAGACCATCCGCAAGGGGGACAAGGTCCTGATGTGGTACGCCTCCGGCAACCGGGACGAACGCGCCATCGAAGACCCGGACCAGTTTCGCATCGACCGCAAGAACGCCCGCAATCACCTCTCGTTTGGTTTCGGCATTCATCGCTGCATGGGTAACCGGCTGGCGGAAATGCAGTTGCGGATACTCTGGGAAGAGCTGCTGAAACGCTTCGACCGCATCGAAGTGGTCGCCGAGCCCGCTTATGTGCAGTCGAACTTTGTCCGTGGTTACTCGCAAATGATGGTGAAGCTGGGCGCGAAAACCTAGATCAGGGCGGCCGTGGGGTGGGTGCGACGCACGTGCCGAAAACGCGCCCGATGTCTTAAGCTCTGGCCATGACTGCAGACTTCACGACGGCCATTACCTCCGCGAACTACTGGGGTGCGGTGCTGATCACGCTGGTACTGACCACGCTGACGGTGGGGCTGCAGTACGAGGTGCTGGAGCGGCTGAACTATTCCATGCCGCGCTGGAAACGGGTGCCCCCGCGGATGCGGGTTCTGGGCATGATCGTGGTGCTGCTGACGATGCATGTGGCCGAAATCTGGATCTTCGGTATCGGCATCTTTGTGGCGACCCTGATTCCCGGTCTGGGGGAAATCTCCGGAGGCGACGGTTTTACCTTGCTCGACTCGGTGTACGTGGCCGCGACCACCTTTTCAACGCTGGGTTACGGGGATCTGGTGCCGCACGGGCCGATCCGCTTCCTGCTCGGGACCGAGGCCCTGGTCGGCCTTATGATGATTACCTGGTCGGCATCATTCACCTTCCTGGAGATGCAGCGCTACTGGCGCGACCGCTGACGCCGTGGGTCTACAGCGCCCAGCGCAGCAGGAACAGGAAGAGGATGCCCAGCAACAGCCAGCCCACCCAGGCCAGGTTGCCCGCGTCATCGCCTGAGTGCTCAAGGTCAGGCTCGGCGGGTTCGTCATCGCGGCCGCGGTTGTATTCGCGGATCAGGTCCGTCGCCCGCTCGGTGTCGGTGCTGTCGACCAGCACGCGGGCAAAGTCCATGGGGGCGAGGTCGCCCACCGCACCCTGCAGGTAATGGCCGCCGACATGGGCCTCGATTCCTTCGGCGCGCAGCATGCCCGCCACGATGTGGGCCTCGGTCAGATCACGGCCGGTAAATATGATTTGCATCACGCACTTTTACACCCAATCATGCGCGGATGACCAATGATCTCTTTGCCGCCGCTGCCCAGGCGGATGCTCCCTCGCGTGCCCCCCTGCCGGAGCGCATGCGCCCGCGAACCCTGGACGAGGTGGTCGGTCAGGATCACCTGCTCGCACCGGGCAAGTTGCTGCGGGAGATGGTGCAGGCGGGGCAGCTGCGCTCTCTGGTGCTGTGGGGGCCTCCGGGGTGCGGCAAGACCACCCTGGCACGCCTGCTGGCGCAGGCCACCGATGCGGAGCTGATCGCCGTATCGGCGGTCCTGGCCGGGGTCAAGGAACTGCGCGCAGCGATTGCCGAAGCCGACCGGCACTGGAACCAGAACCGGCGCCGCTGCGTGTTGTTCGTGGATGAAATTCACCGCTTCAACAAGGCCCAGCAGGACGCGTTGCTGCCCCACGTGGAGGACGGGTCAATCGTGCTGATCGGCGCGACCACCGAGAACCCTTCATTCGAGGTGAATTCCGCCTTGCTCTCGCGCTCGCGGGTCGCGGTTCTGAAGGGGCTGGACACCGCGGCCCTGACGGCGCTGCTGGAGCGCAGCCTGGAGCAGGACAGCGCGTTGACGGGGTGCCGTCTGAATGACGCGGCGCGCGAACTGTTGCTCAAAGCCTGCGATGCCGATGCGCGGCGCATGCTGGGGGCGCTGGAACTGGCTGCCGAACTGGCAGGGGCAGGGGACGACCCCACAGCGCTCCGCGAAATCACGGCGGTGCACGTCGAGCAGGCGCTGCAGCAGAAATGGTCACGTTATGACCGGGCCGGGGAGTCGCATTACGACCTGGCCTCGGCGATGATCAAGTCCTTGCGGGACAGCGATGCGGATGCGGCGCTGTACTGGTGCTTCCGCATGATCGAAGCCGGCGAAGACCCGATGTTCGTGGTGCGCCGGCTGGTCATCTTTGCATCCGAGGACATCGGCAACGCCGACCCCCGCGCGTTGCAGATGGCCATTGCGGTGAAGGACAGCGTGCAGTTTGTGGGGCTGCCGGAAGCACGCATCCCGCTGGCCCAGGCCTGCACCTACCTGGCAACGGCGCCCAAATCCAAGGCCTCGTACAACGCCATGCACGCGGCGATTGCCGATGTCCGGGCGCATGGCGATCTGCCGGTGCCCCTGGTCATGCGTAACGCGCCCACCAAGCTGATGAAAGAGCTGGGTTATGGCGCGGGATACATCGACGCGCACAAGGACCCGGAGGGTGCTGCGGCTCAGGAACACCGCCCCGCAGAGCTGCACAACAATCGCTATTACACGCCTACCGCCAATGGCTACGAGGGGCGCTTGCAGGCCTGGCGGGAGGCCAACGCCGGCAAGCGCTGAGGGCTGCCCACTGCGGTGCGGGGTTGATGAAACGCCGGATGGCCCGGTTTTGCGTCCTGGAAATACATCGTGTACGGTGTAATGCCGCACTGCGGAATAACGCGTGCGGGCTCATTCATCGCTTGCGAGAACCATGCATATCCTGGCCACCGACCTCGACGGAACATTTCTCGGGGGGAGTGACGCGGCACGCAGCCGTCTGATCGAGCACTTCCTCGAGACTCCAGAAAACCAGCTCATCTACGTAACCGGCCGCTCGGTCAACAGCGTGGAAAACCTCATTCAATCCGGTCGTCTTCCCCGACCCAACGGCATGATCTGTGACGTGGGGACGACCGTTGCCTGTGCCCAGGGGCGAGACCTGCCAGGGCCGGCCCATGCCGCCATTGACGAGGCCTGGCAGGACCGCAGCGAAGAGGTTCGTGCAGCACTGCACGGCGCCCCCGGTCTGACCCTGCAGGCGGATTACGGCCCGCGCCGGGTGTCCTACCATTTCGACAAGCAGGCCGATCTCGAAGCCGCATCCCGGCGGGTGCGGGAACTTGGGCTCGACCCCCTCATCTCGGATGACCTGTATTTCGACGTCCTGCCGCCGGGCGTCAACAAGGGCACCACGCTGCAGCGCTGGTTGCAGCAGCACGGCCATGGTCTGGATGCGGCCCTGGCCGCGGGCGACACGCTGAATGACCGGGCCCTGCTGGAATCCGGTGTGGCCTCGGTCGTTGTCGGCAATGCGGAGCCGGCGCTGCTCGCGGTGCTGCCCCAAAGCGACAAGATCTACCGGGCCCAAGGCGCGGGCTGCGATGGCATTGTCGAAGCCTGCGCGCATTTCGGGATCGAGCTGGGTGGCACCCATGTCTAGTCTGGTTCTGGTCTACCACCGTCAGCCGTTCGAAGAGCAGATTGTCGATGGCAAGAAGGTGATGCGCAGTCACCGCAGCCCCAACGGCATCGTGCCGACACTGCGCGGGTTCTTCCAGTACTTCGACCGCGGCACCTGGGTGGCGTGGACCGAGGTGGATTCGGGCAAGGCCGGCCGGGTGGTCAGCCAGCGCGATGTGAGCTACGCCGGCGAGCATTACAACGTTTCGCAGGTGGGGCTGACGCCCGCGCAGGTGCACTCCTTTTACAAGGTCACCTCGAAGGCCTGTCTGTGGCCGATCCTGCACACCTTCCCGAACATGTTCGACTACGACGCGGCGGACTGGGCCACCTTTCGCGAGGTCAACCGCATCTTTGCGGATGCGGCCTGCGAGGTGGCCGACAAGGGCGCCTGGGTCTGGGTGCACGACTACAACCTGTGGCTGGTGCCGCGGATGATCCGGCAGCGTCGGCCCGACCTGAAGATCGCCTTTTTCCACCACACCCCGTTCCCCAGCAGTGATGTGTTCGGGGTGCTGCCGTGGCGTACCGAAATCACCGAGAGCCTGCTGTCCTGCGACCGGGTGGGCTTCCATATCCCCCGTTATGCGGAAAACTTTGCCGGTGTCGCCCGGGCGTTTGCCGGGGCCCGCACCACGACCCGCGAGCCGGTATCCGAACGCCTGCGTCCGGAAGGCTGGGCGCTGCAGGAGTCTTGGTGCGTGACCGAGATGGAATGGGAAGGCCGCACGATTGCGGTGGACTCGGTGCCGCTGGGCGTGAACGTGGAGCAGATCGCCGCGACCGTGAATGGCGCCGAAGCCCAGGCACGGGCGGCAGACATTCGCGAGCAGATCCGGGTCAAGACCATGCTGTTTTCGGTCAGCCGGGTGGACTACACCAAAGGCACGCTGGAAATGCTGCAGGCCTATGAGCGCCTGCTGCAGCGGCGGCCGGATCTCATTGCCGACATCAAGCTCTATCTGGTCTGTGTCGCACCCGCTGCCGGCATGGAGGTGTATGACCGCATCCAGGCCGAGATCGAGCAGATGGTCGGCCGCATCAACGGCAAGTATTCCCAGCTGGGCTGGGTGCCGGTGGTGCTGTTTTCGCAGCCGCTGGAATTCACCGATCTGATGAGCTGGTACATGGCCGCGGACGTGTGCTGGATCACTCCTTTGCGCGACGGGCTCAACCTGGTCGTGAAGGAATACGTGGCCGCCAAGCAGGGAAGGCCGGGCCGGCTGGTGCTGTCGGAGTTCACCGGCGCTGCGGTGGAGCTCAGCGATGCCATTCTGACCCACCCCTATTCGGCTCGCAGCATGGATCAGGCGATCGACGAGGCGCTGGCCATGGATGATGAGCAGGCCGCAACCCACATGCAGAACATGCTCAAGAACGTGGAGCTGCACAACCTGCACGCCTGGACCCGCAGCCTGCTGCGCCGTTTCGGCGTGACGCCTCCCGAGACGCCGGAAGTGGCGGCAGATCGCCGCGTACCCCCCGACCCGACCAAGGCCTCATTGCCATGACGACAGCTGCAGCCCTGAAACCCTGCGTTCAGCTCATTGCCTATCCCGACCGCATCGGTGACGGTCTGGCAGACCTGCATCACTTTCTGGAAACCCGCATGTCCGGGTGTTTTGGTGGTGTGCATATTCTGCCGTTGTACCCGAGCAATGCCGACGGCGGTTTTGCGCCGCTGACCCACGAAGAGGTCGACCCGGCTTACGGCAGCTGGAACGACGTGGAAACCATCGCCCGCGATTACGACCTGTGTCTGGACCTGACGCTGAATCACATTTCGGACGAGTCGGTGGAATTCAAGGACTACATGGCCAAGGGCAAGGCTTCCGAGTTTGCGCCGCTGTTTGTGGATGTGGACCGCTTTGGTAGCTTCAGTGCCGATGACCTGGCCAAGATCCACATCCGCAAGGAAAAAGAGCCCTTTCGCGATGTGGAATTCGGTGATGGCAGCCGGGGCCGGGTGTGGTGCACCTTCACCGAGCACCAGATCGACCTGGATTACCGCGCGGATGCCACCTGGGCGCTGATGCAGCGTTATATCCAGTTCCTGTGCGAGCGCGGGGTTCGCCTGTTTCGTCTGGATGCCTTCGGCTACACCACCAAACAACGCGGGACCAGCTGCTTTCTGGTGGAGCCGCAGGTCTACGAGATTCTGGACTGGTTTCATCTGGAGGCCGGCAAGCACGGGGCGGAAGTGCTGCCGGAAGTGCATGACCACTACAGCTACCAGATTGCGATCGGCAATCGCGGGATGCGCCCCTATGGCTTTGCGCTGCCGCCGCTGGTGCTGCACGCACTGCTGGATGCCGACAGCCGCTACCTGAAGAACTGGCTGCGAATCTGCCCGCACACGCAACTGACGGTGCTGGATACCCACGACGGTATCTGCATCCCGGATGTCGAAGGACTGCTGCCGGCCGAGAAGATACAGGCGGTCGTCAACAATGTGTCCGAGCGCAGCGGCGACCATATCCTGCGTGGTTCAGCGGCCAATGTGCATTCGGTCGGGGCGATTTATCAGCTGACCTGCACCTTTTATGACGCCCTCAAGCGCAACGACGATGCCTACATTTGTGCGCGGGCCATCCAGTTTTTCTGTCCGGGCATCCCGCAGGTGTATTACGTGGGTGCACTGGCCGGGGAAAACGACTGGGATCGCATGGATCAGAGTGGTGAGCTCCGCGATATCAACCGGCACGCCTACACGCTGGACGAGGTGGATGAAGCGATAACGCGCCCCGTGGTGCAGCGCCTGATGGCACTGATGCGTTTCCGCAACACGCACCCGGCGTTCTCCGAGGGGCGCTTCGAACTGCACTACAGCAACGACAGTTCACTGGTCATGGAGTGGCGCGACGGGTCGCGCTTCGCGCGTCTGGAAGTCGACCTGAACTTCAAGACCGCACGCATCTACTATGACGATGCCGTCAGCGGCGAAGCGGCGGTCTACGAACCCTGAGTCGGCCATCGGCTGTGGCCGTCGCGCTCAGAAGGTCTGGGTGAAACTCAGCTCGAACTCGAACTGGTCCATGTACAGCTCGATGTCCTGGTTGGGGTCGAGGGTGTTGGTGCCGCGAATGCTGTCGGAGGTGGCATACATCGCAGCCATGTTCACCGCCTGGTGGGCATTGATCCGCAGGGTGGTGCCCAGGGTGTAATGGTCAGTGACGACACCCGGAGCCAGCGTGTTCAGGACCACGTCACCGGAAGCGACCGGGCTGTCGCCATGGCTGTAGCCACCGCGCAGGGTCACGTCCGGGTTCAGCTTGTGGGCGATCCCCAGCTTGAGGACCGTGATGTCGTCCCAGCCGAAACCGGCGCCCTTGTCATTGCCGAGCTGTGCGGTTTGCAGGTTCGGGATCAGTGGGTTGCCGATGGAGTCGACTTCGCTGTAGCGGGTGTGGAAGACATCGACGGCCAGCGTGGTGCCGCGCGCGATGGCGAAGGCAGCGCCGATATTCATCGTGGAGGGGATGTCGAAGCCGCCCTGTTCGGCAAACAGCCCTTTGTACTTGTCGAACTCGCCCATCATGATCCGGCTCTGGTATGAAGCCCCCACCGCGATGCCTTCGTTGATCTGCAGGTTGGCCCCCACACGCAGGCCATAGCCGAAGGAGTCGTCATAGTCGTTGTTGGTCAGCGCCGTCGGGTCCGACGAAAAACCCTGCTGGCCGAAGGCACCCAGCCCGGTGGCCTTGAAGCGTTGGTAGGCAATGATTGGTGCGACGCCAACGGTCATGGCCGGGTGCACCCGCATCGCGTAACTGGGGACCAGAAACAGTTGCGAGAGGTCGACGCCGGTCTTGCCGCCGCAGAAGGTGCCGCCGGGACATGTGCCGCCCTGGTTGCGTACCGGGTTGTCGTGGTTGGGGTAGTCCGTGTTCAGCCCCCCATTGCCATACAGGGCAATGCCAAAGGATGAGCTGGCATCCACGGCACCGACATAGGCCAGGTGCGGGATGAAGAACTGCTCCGAATCACTGTTCCAGTTGCCCGGCTCGAAGGGGAAGGTGCCGTCCTGGCCGCTGGGGTTGCCGTTGACCTTGAAGCCACGGTCCGGCGAAAAATAGGCCATGCCGATATCGAGCCGTTCACCGGACAGCTGCACATTTGCCGGGTTGGTGGCCACGCTCAGGGCTTCGGTAGAGAAGGCCGTTCCGGCTCCTGCCATGCCCTTGGACGCGGTGCCGTAGCCGTGGGAGAAATAACCATCCGTCGCCAGGGCGCAGGTGGATACGGTGGCGGTCGCGAGGAGCGCGAATTTCGGCAGGGTCCGGGTCATGACGCATTGTCTCCTTGGATACGTGCGCACCGGTTGATGCCGCACGGCAGTCAATCCCGAACATAGCACCCTTCGTAGGATCGGTACAGGGGGGGGTATGGTCCCGGCGGGCGGGGTTCTGGGCGGGCCTCGCACAAAAATGACAAAAGTCGATATTATCCGGGGCGTTCCGCTGATGTGGCTGCAAAAGCCTTGTTCCGCCGGCGAACCCGGCACGCGGGTGCAGCGGGGGAATGGGCAAACCGGCGCGTCGGCATTTCTTCAAACTGCAGGAGCAACACCATGGCATTCGATGCCTCCATGCCGAACACCCTGCGGCCGATGACGCCGCGCACCATTTTTTCTTCAGAGCATGATGATTTCCGGACCACGGTGCGGCGGTTCATCCTGGAAGAGGTGATGCCCCACCATGACCGCTTTGAAGAACAGCAGCAGGTCGACCGCGAGATCTGGAACAAGGCCGGCGAACTGGGTCTGCTGAGCCTGACCGTGCCGGAGCAATATGGCGGCGCCGGGGTGGATCGCCTTTACAGCGCGGTGGTTATCGAGGAAATCTGTGCGCTGGGTGCGTCCAGCCTGGGCTGGCCGGTGCACTCGGACATCGTGGCACCATACATCCTCAATTACGGCACCGAAGAGCAGAAGCAACGCTGGCTGCCGGGCATGGTGACGGGCGAGGTCGTGGGCGCGGTCGCGATGACCGAGCCGGGTACCGGTTCCGACCTGCAGGGCATCACGACCCGGGCGGTGGAGGATGGTGACGACTATGTCATCAACGGCTCAAAGATCTTCATCACCAATGGCTTTCTGGCCGATCTGGTCATTGTCGCCTGCAAGGTCGGCGAAGACGAAGGGGCGAAAGGGGTAAGCCTGATTCTGGTGGAAGCCGACCGTGCGGGCTTCAGCCGGGCCAAGCCGCTGAAGAAGGTGGGCCTGAAGGGGCAGGATACCTGCGAGCTGTTTTTCAACGATGTGCGGGTGCCGAAGAGCAACGTGCTCGGCGGGCCTCAGGGCGTCGGCATGGGCTTCATCATGCTGATGAAGGAGTTGGCGTGGGAGCGGATGATCATTGCCATCATGGCGGTGGCGGCGGCGCGCTCGACGCTGGAGCACACCATTGATTATGTGAAAAACCGCAAGGCCTTCGGTAAACCGGTTTCCGCCTTCCAGAACACCCGTTTCAAGCTGGCGGAAATGCGTACCCAGGTCGAGATCGGGCAGGTCTATGTGGACCGGTGTCTGGAGCTGGTTGTCAAAAACCAGTGCGGGCCGGAGGCCGCTGCCGCCGCCAAGTACTGGACATCCGATATGGCGATGCAGGTGATTGATGAGTGCCTGCAACTGCACGGAGGGTATGGCTTCATGTGGGAATACCCGGTGGCCCGGGCCTGGGCGGATGGGCGTGCCATGCGCATTTATGGCGGGACCAACGAGATCATGAAAGAGCTGATCGCACGCACGATCTGACCGGGCGGCGGGGCGGGGGGCTGCTCCCTGCTTGCGACGCTAGCGGGAAGCGATGCCGTCCAGGAAGTAGTCCAGAATTTCATCGGTGGCCTGGGCCCGGCTCAGGCTGCCACCATCGCGGTGCCAGTGGATGGTGGAGTTCAGGGCGCTCAGCAGGGCCAGCACCACGATCTTGGGCTGGCAGGGCCCCAGGCTGCCGTCACGGATGCCCTGATCAACAATGTCGGCAACGCCGTTGAGCAGAATCCGGTGCGTTTCCCGGTACCGTTCGTAGGTGGCACCGCTGAGCGTGCTGGGGGAGATGGTGGCGATACAGCGGCCGACTTCGGTCGTCAGCTGCTCGCTGTAATCGCGAATGGTCTGCACCAGCTGCTCGCGTCCGGTGCCGCCGCGCTGCTGGTTGAGAGCCAGCAGCTCCCGGTATTTGGCGGCGGCGCCGTCCAGTATCTGGGCGACGATGTCGTCCTTGCTACGGGCGTAGTGATACAGCGCCGGTTTGGAAATGCCAAACCGGCGGGCGATGTCATTCAGGGAGGTGCCATGGATGCCGCGTTCGACAAACAGGCTGGCTGCCGCCCGCAGGATCAGCTCCTGTTTTTCGGCGTAGTTGCCTTGACGGGCGAAGTTGGCGAATTGCTCGACCAGCGCCGGCATCCGATGTCCTTTGTGTGATGTTGCTGTTGCTTGACAGCTTACCGCCCGGTAAGTAATGATTCAAATCCCCTTACCGTCGGGTAAGAAGCGGGGTCGTCGCTGACCCCGCGCCGACGCATCCTCCGAACGCACTGGAACCGCTATGCCTACGCAATTCAAAGCCCCCACCCGTGACTTCAGCTTCATCGTCAACGAACTGCTGGCCTTCGATCAGCACCGTGAGCGTCTTGGCTTCGAGGATGCCGACGCGGAAACCATCAATTCGATTTTCGCCGAGTGCGGCCGTCTGGCCGAGGAACTGGTGCACCCCTGCAACCAGTCCGGTGACGAGCAGGGCTGCCGTCTGGAGAATGGCGAGGTCATCGTTCCCGATGGTTATCAGGAAGCCTACGACGCCTATGTGGAAGGCGGCTGGGGTGGCCTGGCGGCGGACCCGGAGTTCGGTGGCATGGGCATGCCCCAGTCGGTGAAGTTCCTGACCAACGAAATCTTCAGTGCCGCGAACCACTCCTGGTTCATGTACCCGACGCTGAGCGAAGGCGCCTGCAGCGCACTGGAGCACTGGGCCAGCCCGGAGCTGCGCGACAAGTTCCTGCCCAACCTGGTCAGCGGCAAGTGGACGGGCACGATGAACCTGACCGAGTCACACGCCGGCACCGACCTGGGCATGATCCGCACCCGCGCCGAGCCACAGGACGACGGGAGCTACCGGATCAGCGGCAACAAGATCTTCATTTCCGCGGGCGAAAACCAGCTGGCCGAGAACATCATCCACCTGGTGCTGGCCAAGTTGCCGGACGCGCCGGCGGGTACCAAGGGCATTTCGCTGTTCATCGTGCCCAAGTTCCTGGTCAACGACGACGGTTCGCTGGGTGCGCGCAACGGCGTGGTCTGCCAGTCCATCGAACACAAGATGGGGATTCGCGGTTCGGCGACCTGCGTGCTGGAATTCGAGGGGGCTGAGGGCTACCTCGTCGGCGAACCGCACAAGGGCCTGCGCGCCATGTTCACGATGATGAATGCCGCACGTCTGGGCGTGGCCATCGAAGGCATCGGCAGCGGTGAGCTGGCGTATCAGAACGCGGTCCTGTACGCCAAGGACCGCATTCAGGGGCGCTCGCTGACCGGACCGAAGTCCCCGGACAAGGCGGCCGACTCGCTGATCGTGCACGCCGATGTGCGGCGCATGCTGCTGACGATCCGCAGCTTTGTCGAGGGCTCCCGGGCTCTGGCCGGCTACTCGGCGCTGCAACTGGACATCCAGGCGCGTGACCCGGACCCTGAAGCCCGTGCGGCTGCCGAGGACCGTCTCGGTTTGATGACTCCGGTCATGAAGGCCTTCTTTACCGATGAGGGTTCCCGCGCCGCCAACCTGGCGATCCAGGTTTACGGCGGCCATGGCTACATCTGTGAACACGGCATCGAGCAGTTCGTGCGGGACGCACGGATCAGCCAGATCTACGAAGGCACCAACGGTGTGCAGGCGCTGGACCTGGTCGGACGCAAGCTGGCGCTCAATGGCGGCCGTGCCGTGCGCAGCTTCTTTGCCGATGTGACCGCCGAGCTTGCGGAGGGGCCGCAGGATTTTGTCGAGCCGCTGACCGCCGCCTTCAAGAGCCTGCAGCTCGCGACCGGCTGGCTGCAGCAGAACGGAATGCAGAACCCGGATCACCTGGGTGGTGTTTCGGTGGCCTACACGCGTCTGTTTGCGCTGGTTGCCGTAGGCTGGATGTGGCTGCGCACAGCCAAGTGCTGCGAGACCGCACTGGCCGGGCAGGCGGACGATCCCGACTTCTACCGCACCAAGCTGGTCGTCGGTCGCTTCTTCATGCAGGCCTTTGTGAGCGAACACAGCAGCCTGCTGGCCCAGGTGCAGGCCGGTGCCGATGTGATGATGGAGCTGGCCGAAGAGGCATTCTGATTCACCACCGGTGGCGACCCCGGTTGCGGGGTCGCTGGCCTGGACGACGGCGATGGAGACCGACATGAACACAGGCGACAACCCCACCGACCCGCTCACCGACATGCTGGGGATTCGCTTTCCGGTGCTCAGCGCCGGGCGGGTGCGGGGCACGATGGAGGTCACTCCCCAGCTGCTGGCACCCAACGGGTTTCTGCATGCGGGGACGATCGTGACGCTGGCGGATACCTGCTGCGGGCATGGCTGCATGGAAGCATTGCCGCAAGGGGCGCAGGCTTTCACCACCATCGAGCTGAAATCCAACCACCTCGGTACGGCGCGGGACGGGCAGGTGGAGTGCGAGGCATCACCGGTGCATAGCGGACGAACCACCCAGGTCTGGGATGCCGTTGTGCGGCACGTGCAGACCGGCAAGACCCTGGCCCTGTTCCGCTGCACGCAGATGATCCGGTACCCGCGATAGACATCCGGTATGCGCACCCTCATGAGGTGCGGCTATGATCACTCCCTTGCAGCCGGTTGCCCTCGCACCCGGCGACATCAGGGAGACACCAGGATGAAAACACCCATGTTCGCGGCCGTTCTGCTTGCGTTGCTGACGCTGGCTGCCTGTGGTGGCGGGCGCACGGAAGCGGAGCTGGCAGCCCGTTCCGGCGATGGCTACACCCCCACCGGTGCGCGGATTGCGCTGCAGGACTGGACACCCATGCCCCGGCGGGCGGTCAGTGAGCAAACGCGCCTGGCGCGCGAACAGATCCTGGGCCCGGATGCGCTGGACGAGAGCACGGTCAAGGTCTGGTGGTTTGGGGTGTCCAGTTTTGTCATCAGCGGGGGTGGGCACCTGTGGCTGATGGACGCCTGGGAACCGCTGGGTCTGCAGGCGAACTACGTTCCCGTGGGCCGCGAAGAAATCGCCGCGATTCAACCGGAAGCGATCTTCATCGGGCACGGACATTTCGATCATGCCGCCGATGCGGGTTACATTGCCGGGCGGAGCGGCGCGGTGGTCGTCGGTTCGGAGGAAATCTGTACGGTCGTGCAGTCCGATGCCGCAGATGAAGGGCTCGAAGATGCCTTCGACTGCCTGATCACGGGGACGGCGACGCAGCCTGCACCCGGTGGGATGCAGGCCGTTCAGGTCTGGCAGGACATGGCTCCGGTATCGATTCTGCAGCACATTCACAGCGCGGCCTCACCGCAGACCTACCAGCCGGGTGACAGCCCGTTCATCCATGTTCCCAACCTGCTGCCTTACCTGGGCTATCTGAATGGTGACCCGGAGGAATGGCTGCGCTTTCTACGGACCCTGTCGCTGGAGCAGGGCGGCACCTGGGCCTACCACTTCCGGCTCGGTGAGTTCACGCTGTTGTGGCACGACTCCACCGGCCCCATTGTCGAATCCGACCCCGACGGGGCAGCGGTGCAGGTCGCGCTCGACAGTTTCCCGGGCTGCGTTGACGTGCAACTGGGGGCCATTGTCGGCTTTGATCAGCCGGTGTCGGGCTTGCGTGACCCACGCCTGTACGTCGAACATGCCCACCCGCGCGTCTTTCTGCCCAATCACCACGATGCCTGGGCTCCGGTGGTCGGCGGCGGGGCGGCGGCGTATCAATCCGAGTGGCAGCGTGAAATGCAAAGCCTCGAGCACCCGCCGATCGTCGATTACCTGACCGATCCGGTCGACTACATGCGGCCGCGCAGCTATCGCATTGACGACCCGATCTGGGCCCAGCCGATGCCCGGTTCGCGCTGTGCTGAAAACACCTGACGACGCCACAGCAATATATCAGGCACCGCTCTGCACAAAAGCGTACGCCGCATTTGCCCGCTGCGCGTGAGTGCTTTCAGCGACCTGGTGCGCGATCCTGCGTGTTCGGTGGACGCGGCTTGCGTGTTATGCAGACAATGGACCTGATTGCCCGCTGCGCGCGGGGGGGGGGTAAATGACCAATAATTTCGACAACTCAATCACTTACAGTGACGTCATGCCGCCCGCGGACTGCGTGTTAGGTGGTTTTTGTCCATCCAATAGGCGTTGGGCGTCAGGATGCTATGTCCGGATTTCCCACCAATTTACGTAGTAGGTGATTGGATTAATGGGTGGAGAATCCAAACCACGATTCAGGAGTCAGACCGGCTGGTCGTGTGTTTAAAAAGCGTGTCATGGCAAATCAGGGAGGATCAGTGAGGATTCAATTACACAAACTCACAGGCGGACTAGTAGGGGCGGCAATAATGATATTTGCCGGTGTGGCCGGCGCAGCGTACAGACCTGCAGAAGCACGGATTGCGTTCACGGCTTCAATGAACTTCGGGGGCGTCAGTGCGTCGAGGTATTTCCTGCAACTAGGTAGCACGTATGCACCTGGAGAAACGTTGCAAGCCTATGCGACGAACAAGCAATTCCCAATTTCCGGCTTGGCCTACTCTTATCGGGCTGGGTTTGCCCCCTTACTAATGGGCGTCCCGCTGGTCCCGCTAGCTACATCATTAAAGGCAGATGAAGACTCTGGCATCCCGTGGGGCTGGATCGCTGCAGGCGCGGCTTTAGCAGTTGGAGCTATTGCGGTAGCTGTAGATGGTTCCAGTTCTGATGATGACTCCCCGGGGGCGACAAACGGCCCCGGGGGTGTGCTCTGTACGGAGGATGAGTGTGTCATCCCTTGTGATTCGACGGGCCCAGTAATCACCTGCAATGACAATTGACCGAGTGCGTCGTCCAGGAATTGCCGCCAGAAGGAGGCTGACGCCCAACAAATCATTTCATCGGACGTTTGACCCGTCACCTATTTTTGCTTTCGCAAAAACAGGCGTCGCCTCAAACGCCGCTGAATTCCGGCGTTGGGTCGCATGATGAAACGCGTGCATGAATCCTGACGAGGAAGATTTTCGTGTGCCGGTCGCGCCGGAACTGCAAGCAGAGCTTAGGTTGTACCGACGGCTCTGGCTGGCCCGAGTTGACCTCGAAGAATCGAAGGCAGCGGTTGATGAAATCCTCCGCTTGCGTATCCCGATTCCTCGAAACGACAGGCCGCCGCCCTTGCTGCTGGCACTGACCACTGCA
>JBFHON010000034.1:0-14853 GCA_041593295.1 Oceanococcaceae bacterium
CATGCGCAATGCGGACTCCAAGAACGAACTGCGACTGCGGATCAAGCTGGAATCCAAGCGCGCTGCTACCGACCTGCACGAAGACGAAGGTGTAGGCCGGATGTCCCTGCTGGAGGACGAAGACCTCAGCGTCCGCCGCCAGAACCAGGGAAAGCACTGATCCATGGACAAGGTTCTGCCCTACCTGCGGCTCGCGGTCGACAAGGAAGCCTCGGATCTGTTCTTCACCACGCATTCGCCGGTCATGGTGAAGGTGCAGGGGGAGTTCTACGCGGCCGGCAAGCAGGTCATGACGCGGGAATCCATCCGCACCATTGTCGAGTCGATCCTCACGTCACAGCAGCTCGAACAGCTGGAGGCTGATCGCCAGCTGGACCTGGCCACGGATGCGGGCGGCATGGGCCGTTTTCGCGTCAACGTGTTCTACCAGCGTGGTCAGCTGTCCATCGTCATGCGCCTGGTCAGTTCGGATGTGCCGGAACTGGATGATCTGGGCATGCCGCCGATCCTCAAGGAACTGGTGCTGAACAAGCGCGGGCTCATCCTGATGGTCGGCGCCACCGGTAGCGGCAAGTCGACGACGCTGGCGGCGATGCTGTCTCACCGCAACCGCAGCCGCACCGGGCACATCCTCACCATCGAGGACCCGATCGAATTCCTGCACCCCAACCACAAGTCCATCGTGAATCAGCGCGAGGTGGGGCCGGATGCGGTGAGTTACGCGGCGGCGCTCAAGAGCTCGCTGCGGGAAGCCCCCGATGTCATTCTGGTGGGCGAAATCCGTGACCGGGAGACCATGGAGGCGGCGATTCAGCTGGCCGGAACCGGGCACCTCTGTGTGTCCACGCTGCACGCCAATAATGCCTATCAGACCCTGCAGCGCATCATCAACATGTTCCCCGAAGAGATGCGCAATCAGCTCTACATGGACCTGTCGATCAATCTGCGCGCCGTGATCTCGCAGCGTCTGGTCAAGAGCGTCGATGGTCGCCGTCGCGCCGCGATGGAAGTGATGATGAATTCACCCTTCATCTCGGACCTGATTCTCAAGGGCGAGATCGACGGTATTCGCGAAGCGATGGCGGACAGCTCGGACCGCAACATGATCACCTTCGACGACTCGCTGCTGGAGCTTTATCGCAGCGGTGCCGTCAGCAAGGACGAAGCGCTGGCGAATGCGGATTCGCCAGCAAACCTGGAGACCCGGATCGCCTTTGGCTGACCCGGGTCTCTCCGGCCGGCCTAGCTGGCCGGTGCGGGTTCCAGGTCTTCCGGCAGGCGGTCATCCATCTCCACAGGGCTGACGCTGGCCAGCTGCTCTTCGAAGCCGTCGTGTGCGTCGTCCGGAAGGCGGAAGCCGGAGACCGACTCACGCAGCTGAGCGGACAGGTCGGTGAGCTGACGCGTGCTGCTGGCGGTTTCGTTGGCCGTGGTCGACGTCTGGTGGGCCAGTTCTTCCACCGCCTCGATTTCTTCGCTGATGGACTGGGCGGAGGCGCGCTGCGTCTCTGCCGAGTGGGTGATCCGTTGCACCAGTGCCGCGAGGTCGTTGGCGAAGCTTTCCACCCGCTCCAGCGCCTGGCCGGCTTCGGATGCCGAGCTGGCACCGGTGACCACGTTGGTGGTGGAGCGCTCCATCGACACGATGGCTTCGTTGGTATCGGCCTGAATGGTTTTCACCAGGCCTTCGATCTGGCGCGTTGCGTCTGCGGCACGCTCAGCCAGACGCTGCACTTCGTCGGCCACCACCGCGAAGCCCCGGCCGGCTTCGCCAGCCATTGCGGCCTGAATGGCGGCGTTCAGTGCCAGCGTGTTGGTCTGTTCGGAAATGTCGTTAATGAATTCGATGATGTTGCCGATTTCCTGGGACGATTCACCCAGGCGCTTGATCCGCTTGGAGGTGTCCTGGATCTGCTCGCGCAGCGTTTCCATCGACTCGATGGAACGACGCACCGTGGTGCCCCCGCTGCGTGCGGTTTCCAGCGACAGTTCGGACTGCGAGGACAGGGTCTGGGCTTCTTCGGCCAGCTCCTGCACGCTTTTGTTGAGGTTGTCGATCGAGTTTGCCGCGGCCTTGACCCGTTGCGTCTGCTCCTGCGCGGCATGGTTCAGCGAGTCTGAGCGGTCCAGCGTGGTACTCGCTGCCTCCGACACCTGGGCTGCAGAGGTCTGGATCGTGCCGACCAGGGTGCGCAGGGTGTCGATGGTGAAGTTGATCGAGTCCGCGATGGCGCCGGTAAAGTCCTCAGTCACCGTGGCCGTGGTGGTCAGGTCACCATCGGCGAGGTCGGCGATTTCGTCCAGCAAGCGCAGGATGGCCTCCTGCTGACTTTTCTCCGAGCGTTCGGCCTGTACCGAGCGTTGCCGCGCGTTGAGCAGGAACACGAACACGAACAGCACCAGAAAGACGATGGTTGCGGCGCCGAAGTAGTACACGTACTCGGCTTTGACGGGGCGGCCGCGGGAGAAGGCTGTCAGGCCGTCTTCCACTTCAATGGCGGCAGAGATGACCGCGGTGCCCAGCTGTGACAGCGAGGATGCGGCCGCCTGCACGTTGGTGAGCTTGCCGGCCTGCCGGGTCAGGTTGCTCAGGTAGGTCTCGATCTGCTGGATATTGGTGCTCAGGGCGCTGCCCGGTGCGGTGCCGGTGCGGGCCAGGTCTTCCAGCAGGACCCGCAGCGTTTCGTTCATCCCCGCAATGGTGCGGTCGGCATCCCGGCCGGCACCGATGATCCGCAGGGACTCGGCGCGCAGCTGTTCCAGGCTGACCAGCACGCGGGAATAGGCCAGCAGCCGGCCGGTGGTCTGCGCATTCATCGGCAGTTCGGCCTGCTCGAGGCGGCTCGAGTCCTGCGCGGTCAGTGCAGAGCGTCGCAGTTCGTAAATGGTGCGGTCGGCATTGTTGAAGTTGCCACGTGCATCGAGGATCAGGTCGACCGCGTCGCTCATTTCGTACCAGGCATCGGTGAGCTTGGCGTAGGAGTCGTTGATCACGGCCGGGGGAGGCGGCAGCTCGATCAGTTCGTCGCCTTCCTCCAGCAGCACCAGGCTGTCCTGGACGTTGGCCTGCGCGCCTTCAAGGGCGCGGAAGTCAGGAGTCAGGCCACGTGCGGCGCTATCCCCGACGGCACCCAGTTCCGTCACCTGGGTCTGCAGGCTGCGGGCCAGGCTGAGCCACTCGCGGTCGCGGAGGGCGGCGCGCTCGGTATAGAAATAGGAGCCCAGCGTTCCCGCCAGAGACACGGCGGAAAGCAGCAACAGAAAGAGTTCGCGGCGCCCGGAGCCTTTCTTGGATTGAGTAGCCATTCTTGTCTCGTCCCCTGTAGTTTGTTTCGACGGCGCTGTATTGGTTCAGCGCTCGTGTTGGTCTCCATGCCCGAGCGTCACCTGCTCCCCGCGGGTGGGCTCAGCCTTTCAGCGCTGCACGCAGGCGCGCTGACAGATCAGCCGGCTTGAAGGGCTTCACGATGTAGTCACTCGCGCCCTGCCGCTTGGCCCACAGCTTGTCCGTGTCCTGGGACTTGCTGGAGCAAACAATGATCGGAACGTCCTTGGTCGCCGGGTCCCGGGTCAGTGTGCGTGTGGCCTGAAAGCCGTTCATGCCGGGCATCACCACATCCATGACGATGACATCCGGTTTTTGCGCCTTGGCCTTGGCGATGGCGTCATCCCCGGATGTGGCTTCGGTAATCTGGTATCCCTCGCTCTCGAGGTGTTGTCGCAGTCGCAGCAACTCCGTGGGCGAGTCGTCCACTATCAATACACGCGGCATGGTTCCTCCCGAAATTTCGGTGCGGTTCTAATAATTAAGGCGCTCATTCTAGTCGCTCAGGGTGGGCGGTGCGAACATGTGCAATTCACCCTTGATCACGGCTCCCAAAACCTGCCCCTGCAGAGGCTGACCGAGCAGTGGCGTATTGCGTGACGCGCTGAGTATCTGGTCGTCGCTCAGCGGGGATGCTGGTGCCTGCGGGTCGAAGATCACCCCCATGGGCGCATCGGTGCAGCCCATGATGGCAGCCGGCGCGGGGCTGATGGCATCCAGCTTGCGCGACAGCGGCACGGCAGCCAGTGCCGGGTGGTTGAGCAGCAACGGCAGGAAGCCATCAAAGGCGATCGCGCCGGGCGGAATGCTGGCCAGCGGTTGCTGATACTGGTCCCGCGGGTGCGGGTTGTGATCCGAGCAGATGGCGTCGATGGTGCCGTCCGCGAGGCCCTCGATCAGGGCCAGCTGATCGGCCGCCGTGCGCAGCGGAGGGTCCAGTCGGGCCAGCGGGTTGAACTCGTCCAGCATTTCTTCGTTGCTGAGCAACTGGGGCAGGCTGACATCCGCGGTCACCGGCAGGCCACGGGATTTGGCCCAGCGTAACCAGCTCACCCCGGAAGCACTGGAAATGCGGCCGATGTGGACGGCACAGCCGGTTTCCTCGACCAGGGCCAGGATCAGCCCGAGGGCGGCGGTTTCGGCGGCGACGGGTATGCCCGGCAGGCCGTGTGCGGCGGCGCGTGCGCCCTCGGCAGCGATGCCCCGGTGCAGCGCAGGCAGCCGGGCCAGCAGGTGAACCCGAAGACTCAGGCCCCGTGCATAGCGCAGTGCGCTGAGCAGGACGGCGGAATTCGGCAGATCGCGCAGCCCCTGGCCGAGGCCGGCAACTCCGCTCCGGCGCAGGCTGTCCATGGACGTCAGCGTGGTGCCTTCCAGGCGCTGGGTCAGGGCGCCAAGCAGGCGCAACTGGGCGCCGTTGGCAGCGGCAGCACGGTGCTCGATCCATTCGATGACCGCAGCGTTGTCGACGCAGGGCTCGCTGTCCGGGTTCATCAGGACAGTGTCGAAGCCGTTCCGTCGTGCCGCCCGAAGTTCGCTGCCGAGGCTGGCCGGGTGGGGCGGGCCGGGCTCGCCCAGGCGGCAGCTCAGGTCGAAGATTCCGGGCAGCAACCAGAGCTTTTCGGGCGCCAGCCCCTCCGGCCACTCGGACCCGGGGGGCAGCGTTACCGGACCCTGCGCCAGGGCGCTGACCGTCGGCGCCTGCACCTGTATGCCTGACAGTGAAACCGGGTTTCCATTCACGCTGCGTTCTCCAGAATCATTTGCATCACGGCCATGCGTACCAGCACCCCGTGCCGGACCTGGTCCAGGATCAGTGAGCGCGGGCCATCGGCGACCACGGAGTCGATTTCCACGCCGCGGTTGATCGGGCCCGGGTGCATCACCCAGGCACCCGGTCGCGCCGTGTCCAGGCGGCTTTGAGTGAGGCCGTAGCGGGTGAAGTATTCGCTGGCTCCCGGGAGCAGCGGGCCGCGCATCCGTTCATTCTGGAGTCGCAGGGCGACGACGACATCGGATTCCGGCAGCACGGCATCCAGGTCGGTTCCCGTGTGTACCTCGGGCTGGGCCGGCCAGGGAGGGAGCAGGGTGCTGGGGGCCACCAGATTGATCTTCGGGCAGCCCAGGATACGCAGGGCCTGAACCAGCGAGCGGGCTACCCGCGAGTGCAGGATGTCACCAACGATGGTGATCGTGCTCTGGGTGAAATCGACACCTTTGTCCCACAGGGTGTAGGTATCGAGCAGGGCCTGGGTGGGGTGGGCGTGCCAGCCGTCACCGGCATTCAGTACGGCGGCTCGTCCGTCCAGCGCGCGGGCCACGCAGGCCGCGGCGCCGCTGTCACCATGACGGACGACGAAGAGATCCACATCCATGGCCTGCAGCGTCAGCAGGGTGTCGCGCAGGGTTTCACCCTTCTTGGTCGAGCTGCGCCCCACGTCCAGGTTGAGCACCGTGGCGCCCAGACGGGTGGCGGCCAGCTCGAATGCGGAGCGGGTCCGGGTGCTGTCTTCAAAAAACAGGGTGCCTACCGTGCGTCCGCTGAGTTCTGCCGAGTGGTGGATGTGTCCATCGGGGCCGAGGTGGCTCTGGGCGCGCGCAAACAGCTGCATCAGCAGCTCGCGGTCGATCTCGCGCAGATCCAGCAGATTGCGCAGGGCGCCATGGGCGTCGCGTTCCAGCTGGCGCGTGCGAAGTGGGGAATGGGTCATTGTCCGTCGTTGAGGTATTGGGTGACGATTTCGGCTGCGGCAAGGCTGTCTTCCTCGCCGGGTCGAATTCTGCGGGATTTGTGTCCGGATGCGCGGGCGTCTTTCAGGGTGGCGGCCGCGCTGCGCGAGGTCAGGCTCTCGTCTATCCGGATGACCGGGCGGGAAAACCGGCTGTGCAGCTCGGCGGCAAAGGCGTCGATCGCCTCCATCAGGGTTTCGGCAGTGTTGCCGACGGGCAGGCCCACGACGAACTGCTGGGGCTGCCACTCAGCGACCACCCGGGACAGCTGGCGCCAGCCGTTGTCGTCGCGGGGGCACTCCAGCGCAGGCAGCGCGCGGGCTGTCCCGGTCAGCGTGTTGCCAACGGCTACACCGACCCGCGTGAGGCCGTAGTCGAAACCCAGAGTGACGCTCACGCGTGGCCGGTCTGTGGGGCCAGGTTCAGAGAGCTCACGCCCAGCGTGCTGTTGGCGGCGTCCCAGCGGCGGCTGACTTCCACGTCGAACACGATGGATTCGTCGAGCTGGGTCGAGAGCCAGGCGTTCTCGCTGAGTTCCTGCTCCAGCTGGCCGCCGTCCCAGCCCGCGTACCCGAGCATGACCAGGAACTGTGCGGGGCCTTCGCCATTGCCGATGGCGGCGAGAATGTCGCGCGAGCTGGTCAGGCTGAGGTTGTCGCTCAGGTGCATGGTCGAGTCCCAGTCGCTGTTGTCGCGGTGCAGGACAAAGCCCCGTTCGTTGTTGACCGGCCCGCCCCAGTACACCGGGATCTCGCGGTTATCCAGTGCCGGGTGAGGCAGTTCGAGGTGATCCAGCATGTCCGCCAGGTCCAGTTCATCCATCGGGCGGTTGATGACCAGCCCGAGCGCGCCATCTTCGTTGTGCTCACACAGCAGGGTGACGGTTCGCTCAAAGGGTGAATCTGCCAGATTCGGCAGGGCAATCAGCAGGTTGTTGCGCAGGGCCATTTGCGACATGGGGGCAGTATCTCGCTATTGAGCGGGTGGGGGCAAGGTGGCTTCCAGTTTGCGCATGCGCTCGAGGATGCGGGTGGCCAGCACGCCGATGGCAAAACCCGAGACGAGTGCAGCGCCCTGCAGGACCGGAAGCAGGGCAAACAGGCCGGGGTGTGGCACGAACCACGCCCAGGCAAGCCAGAACTGTGCCTGAATGTGCGCACAGGATGCCAGCAGGCTGACACCGATGGGACTGGGGCCGGTCTGCGGGAAAGCGCGGTGCAGGCCGCTGCCGACCAGCAAGGCGATCAGCGCCGCGCAGCCACCGGCCAGGCTGAGCCAGAACGTCGGGGCGAACAGCGTTCCCAGGACGATGCCGGACAACACGATCCGCAGCAGCGTGACAGCGACGGCGGCGCGCCAGCCCAGCCGCCAGAGCACGATCAGGGTCACGATGTTGGCCAGGCCCAGTTTCACGCCAGGCAGTGGCGAGGGGATGCCGGCCTCGAGGACGTGGATGGCCGCGGCCAGTGCCGCAAAGCGGGCGATGCGAATGTCCTGCAGCGGCAGGTCGGTGGCAGGGCTAGTGGTGGATGGCATCGAAGCCGTCCTCGCGCTGGCCGCGCACCGTGAGGCTGATGCGGTTTGGCACGCAGGCCGTCGTGGCGCCGGTGTGCCGGTGGAACCCACTGCGGATGCAGATCTTGCGCTGGCAGGGGGAATTCACGAAGCCGATCGCGCCATCCTCGATACGCAGGGTGCTCGGCCCCAGCCTGCCTTGGATTTCCAGCGTCTGGTTCCGGTCCAGGCGCACTTCCTGGCTGCCGCCGGGGCTCTGGATCAGGGCGGTCTCCCCAGCGCTGTTGCCGACCCAGAAGCGGTGGATGAAGAACAGTTCCAGGCCCAGCGCAGCGGCAAGCACGATGGCATCAGCCGGCCGCATCGTCATCCAGCCATTCGAGCCGCTGTCCAAGCTCCGGGCTGGTCAGCGGCACTCCGTCGGGGCCAATGACCATCCATTTATCGATACCGAGTGAGCGCGCTACGGCTGCGGCGTCTTCCGGTCCGGCCACGAACAGCGCCGTTGCGGCGGCATCCGCCAGCGCGGCATCGGTATGCAGCACCGTAGCGGAGATGGCGCGACGCGCGGGCTGCCCGGTTTGCGGGTCCAGCAGGTGGTGGTAGCGCTGGCCATCGTGGATGAAATAGCGTTCGTAGTCGCCGGAGCTGAAAAGCGCCTCGCCATCCTGTAGCGAGACGGCGGCAATTGCGCGTTGCTGGCCAGGAGCGCGCGGGTCGCGAATGCCAATCCGCCAGGCCCGTTCGCCGCGCTTTCCGGCAACCTGCAGGTCCCCGCCAGCGTTGACCAGCGCATCGGCAAAGCCGGCTTCGCGGATGGCGGCCAGCAGCAGGCTGACCGCCCGGCCCTTGGCCATGCCGCCGAAATTCAGGCGGGTGCCAGGAGCGGGTACGGTGACGCTGTCATCTTCGATAACGGCTTCACACCAGGAGGCCGCTCGGGCTGCGGCAATGGTCTCGGCGGAAGGCGGTTCGGTGCGCGGGTCTTCCTCGTCCTCGAAGCCCCACAGTGCAATCCAGTTCCCGATGGCCGGGTCGTAGCGGCCATCACTGTCGCGGCAGATTTGCTGGGCTTTCAGCAGGTCACCGGCAATCCCGGGCGGGACGGGGGCCAGGGTGCTGTTGGACAGCTGGCGATTCAGCGCGGCGATTGCGCCCTCACGAAGGACGCTCCAGCGGGTCTCGAAGTCATCCAGCAGCGGTGTGAGTTGCTCGTTCAGCGCGGTGTACTGCGCATCGCTCATCGGGCTGGCGACCTGGACATCGATCAGGGTCCCCAGGGCAAAGATGCGGTAGCTATGCAGCGGCACCGGGCCCGGGCGGTTGAGCCACACGCCCGCGGCGAGCGCTGCAAGCAGCACGATGATCGGCAGGCTTTTTTTCACGTGTTTTAGGAGGGGGCAGGGCCGGCTTCGAAGGCATCCCAGAGGGAGGCGCAGATGTTGCTGCCGTCGTGATCTTCAATCTCGCGCACGCAGGTCGGACTGGTGACGTTGATCTCCGTGAGCCGGTCGCCAATCACGTCCAGCCCGGCGAAGAGCACACCCTGTTCGCGCAGCCAGGGGCCGACGGTATCGGCGATGTGCTGTTCGGCCGGGCCCAGATCGCGGACTTCGCCCCGTCCGCCGGCAGCCAGGTTGCCGCGGGCTTCGCCGGCTGCGGGGATGCGGGCCAGCAGGCGCGGCCAGGGTTTGCCATTGATCATCAGGACCCGCTTGTCGCCTTCGCTGATCGCCGGCAGATAGGCCTGTGCCATGGCCAGGCGCGTACCGCCATCGGTCAGGGTCTCGATCACCACGGACAGGTTGGGGTCATCGGCGCTCACGCGGAAGATCGATTTTCCGCCCATCCCGTCCAGCGGTTTCATGACCGCCTGGCCCTGCTCCCTGGCAAAGGCGCGCAGTGTGCTTGCGTTCGCCGAGGTGATGGTCGGCGCGCAGAGCTCGGGGAACTGGGCGATGGCCAGCTTTTCGTTGAGGTCGCGCAGGGCGCCGGGGCGGTTCACGACCTGCGTGTCCGGTCCGGCGCGATCGAAGATCTGCGTGGCAAAGACGTAGTTGGCGTCGACCGGCGGGTCCTTGCGCATCAGTATCCAGCGAAACCGGGACAGGGGCACTTCGCTCGCTGGGCCGAGCGTGTAGAAGGGGTCGCGGTCTAGGTCGATGGTCAGGGACTGCGCCTGCGCATGCGCTGTACCGTCGCGCAGGGACAGGTCGTGCACATCACAGGCGAAGCAGCGGTGGCCGCGGCGCTGGGCCTCGCGGACCAGCCCCAGGCTGGTGTCCTTGCCAGGCTTGAGCCCGGGCACCGGATCCATCACGAGGAGGACGTCGAGGGGGTTGCTCATGCGGGTGCGGCTCCGGCGCGGGCGATTTCACGCGCGGCAGCCAGCGCGGCCAGCCGGGCGATGACCCCGGCCGCGTAAAAGCGGTTGGGGTCGGCATCGCAGGGCTGATCAACGCTCGGGCAGCAGCAGCTGTCGGCGATGGCAAAGGGTTTGAAATGGGCGCCCGGTGCGTTCAGGTTCTCGTCCGTTCCGCGGTCGGTATGCACCCGGTAGAAGCCGCCGATCACATTGTGTTCCACGCAGTAAAAGACCGGCTCGGCCACGGCACCGTCCACCGTTTCTGCCGTCGGTACGCCTTCCTGCAGGATCACCTGGCTGACGCTGCGGCCCTTGGTCGCGGCCATGCTCTTGCGCTGCTTGCGGTTGAGCGCACGGACATCCTCCACGTCGCGCACGATCATCACGCCCATGCCGTAGGTGCCGGCATCGGCCTTGATCACCACATAGGGGTCGGCGTCGATGCCGTGCTCGGCGTATTTGGTCGCCGTGGTGCTCAGCAGCAGGTCCACGTTGTGGACCAGACATTCCTCGCCTTCGCGTTTCATGAAGTCCACCTGGCCGCAGTTGCGCCACAGCGGGTCGATCAGCCACGGGTCGATACCCAGCATCTCGCCAAAGCCGGATGCGACATCGGCGTAGACCGCGAAGTGGTCGGATTTCAGGCGCCGGTTCCAGCCCAGGGTGGACGGTGGCAGCAAGGGTTGTTCGATGCCATCCAGCACGGCCGGCAAACCGCTCGACAGGTCATTGTTGAGCAGCACCACGCAGGGGTCGAAATCTTCGAGCTGGATGCGGGCGCCGGTGCGCAAGGCCGGTTCAATACGCAACCTGTGGCCGCTGGCGGATGTCAGGTTCTGGATTTCCCGGGCCTCCGGGTCCACGCTGCCGATCCGGACTTCGAAGCCCGCGCCGGTCAGCAATTCATTGAGCCTGGCGATGTTGTCCAGGTAATACAGGTTGCGGGTGTGGTTCTCGGGTACCAGCAGGACCTTGGCGGCCATCGGGCAGACGCGCTGGATCGCATTCTGCAGCGCGATTCGGATCAACGGGGTGAGTGCCGGTGAAAGATTATTGAAGCCGGCCGGGAACAGGTTGGTGTCCACCGGGGCCATTTTCCAGCCCGCATTGCGCACGTCCACCGAGGAGTAGAAGGCAGCGGGAGTTTGCAGATACTGCCGATGCAACCAGGCTTCAATGTCCGCATGGCGGTCGATGCACAACTGCTCGAGTTCCCGCAGGGGGCCCCCGGTTGTGCTCAGCAGATGAGGTCCTGGGATCACAAGCTGTCCCTGCACGAAAAACTGATGGACACAAAGTGTAGCGCCGTCGGCCAGGGTCAGCGTGCGTTCGCGCTTGGGCGGGTTTACGCAATGTGATAAAAAGCGTGCTCACATGCAAATTGGCGGGTGCTACCGGAGAGTGCACCTGAAACGGAGCCTGAATGGGAGGAGAAATGGACGGGGCCGACCTCAATGGGGTTCACGTGATGATCGTGGATGATTCCAAGACCATTCGGCGAACCGCTGAAACCTTGTTATCCAAGGCCGGGGCGAAAGTCTCGATGGCCAACGACGGATTTGAGGCTCTGGCGATGATTGCGGAGAAAGAGCCGCAACTGGTGTTCGTGGACATCATGATGCCGCGTCTGGATGGTTACCAGACCTGTGCGCTGATCAAGAGCAATGCCCGCTTTGCCTCGACGCCGGTGGTCATGCTGTCCAGCAAGGACGGCCTGTTTGACCGGGCGCGGGGGCGGATCGTGGGCTGCGACGACTACCTGACCAAGCCCTTCAGCCGGGACGAGTTGCTTAGCGCCGTCCGCAAGCATCTGGTCGCGGGCTAGGATTCATGGACATCTACAGTGCTCTGGCAGGCCTCAGTGCGGCCTACGTGCAGCAGGATGGTGTGTCCGAGATGCAGGAAGACTGGGCGGGGATCGGGTTCCGCATCGGCACCCAGCGTTTTCTTGCCGCCCAGGACGAAGTCTCGGAAGTCCTGTCGCCGCCCCGCTGTACACGTGTTCCCGGTGCGCCGGAATGGGTTCGGGGGCTGGCCAACCTGCGGGGCACGGTGATTCCGCTGTATGACCTGGGACATGTACTGATGGGGACGCCGACACCGGTGCAAAGCCGTAACCGCTATCTGATCCTTGCCGGTGCGGAAAACCCGGCCGGATTTCTGGTCGATGCAGTGACCGGTTTGCGGCGGTTTTCGCGGGCACAGATGGAGGCGCCGGACACGGCGCCCGTCGCAGAGGGCTTGGCGGAATTCGTCACCGGCGTGTTCAGCGAAGGTGGCGAACCGCGCCCGATTTTTTCATTACATACGGTTCTGCTGAACCGGCTTGCAACACAGGTTGCAGGTTAAGGCGGGGAGGACAGGATGACCACAGAACGTCATGACGCTGACCTCGGTCGCGGCCTGCGATGGGTGCGGGGCGAGATTGATCAATCCCTGGACCGCGTCCGTCACGCACTGGCTCAGGTGCTTGATGACGAAGGATCCATGGACACTTTGCAGCCGGCGCTGCTGGATTTGCAGCAGGTTGGCAGTGTCTGCCAGGTTGCGCAATGTTCCGGTGGGCAGTTGCTTGCCGTGCACATGGCCGGAGCGCTGGATCGGACCATGCAGGGCGGTGTTGCCGACCGTGATGCGGTCCTCGGCGATCTGGTGGCGGCCAGCTACCGTCTGGGCCACTACATTCGCATCGTGGTGGATGGGATTCCGGACCACCCGCTGGGACTGCTGGCGGATGTCAACGCGTTGCGCGGCGCCGAGGGGCAGCCTCCGCTGAAGCCCGCGCAGGCGCTGGCCCGGGTCTGGGAAATCGGCCATGTACTGGTGGCACCGAAAGGTGAGGGGCGCAGTCAGGCTGCGGTGGCCGCACGCGCCGAGCGGGTGTTCCCCGTCATGCGACAGGCGCTGGGCCTGATCGCGAAAGATCTCCATCACGCCAAGGCCTGGGCGGCATTCGGTCAGGTCAGCGCGCAGTTCCTGCCCGTAGTGCCGGGCGCTGCCGGTCATGGCCTGTGGTCGCTGACCCGGCAAATGGCGGCGGTGGGTGCGCGTCTTCCCGAAGCCGCGCACGCACGGGTCAACGAATTGCTCAAGCGCCAGGCCGCGCTGATCGTCCACGCCGGCAAGGCCCCCGACCCGACCCTTGAATCAACGGCCGGACAGCTGCTGGCCGGATGGGCGTTGATGCTGGTGCCTCTGGATCGCAGCGGGAGTCTGGCGAAGAGTCTGCTGGCGCCGCTGGGCATTGACCGCGAGTTGCTGGTTCCGCAGCGCCTCCGGGTCGTTGAAGACGCCCTGAAACGGCCGGCTGAGGATTCGCTGGTCGCCGTGCTGCGGGCATTGTTGCAGGACTTTTCCGGCATCAAGGAAGAAGTCGAAGCGCTGCACAGTGGCGGTGCCCGCGATGACGCGGAAATCGACGGCATCGTGCAGCAGTTTCGCAACCTGGCTGCGACAGTACTGGGGCTGGGCGACGAGACCGTTGCCGAGCAGATCCGCTCGCTGGGCCGTGACTTTGCCAACCTGGCACGTGCCGAAGCGGGTGATGCCGGCTGGGACTCCCTTGCCGAGGCCCTGCTGCGCGCCGAGCAGGCGCTCAATGATGGTCTGCTGCATGGCCGCCTGCGGGCGACACCGGCAGAAGACATCCCGCTGTCCGCAGAGGCGCGTTCATCGATTCTGCGCGAGTGCCTGATCAATCTCACGCGACTGAAATCGGAAGTCGATGCGCTGCTCGCCAATGGCCGCAGCGAACACGCGCAGAACGCCATGGCGCAGGCACGGGAGCTGGCCGGCGCGCTGGACATGTTCGGGGACGAGTCGCTGATTCGCCCGTTTCAGGCACTGCAGCAGATCATGGGCCGCCCGGACTTTGTCGAGAGCATGCGCTCCACCCAGCTGGTGGCCGCTTTTGCCGATGCAGTGGCCAGTGCGGAGTACCTGCTCGAGGCCCTGCGCGATGCCGATCCGGATGTGGGCGTCGAGGGTGATCGCTTTGCCGAATATGTCGCCACCTTGCAGGGGCTGCTGGAGACCGGCGGGGCGCCGGAGCCGGAGGCCGAGCCTGCGCGCACCACGCTGCCGGAATCCGAAATTGACGACGACCTGCGCGACATCTTCATTGAAGAGGCGCGCGAAGTTCTGGAAGAGCTGCAACGGATCACGGCGCGGGGTGTGTCCGACCCGGCCGTGCGCGTTGATGTACGCCGGGCCTTCCATACGCTCAAGGGCAGTGGGCGCATGGTCGGTGCGACCGACATCGGTGAATTCGGCTGGGCGATTGAAAACCTGCTGAACAACTGCATCGAAAGCAGTATCGACTTCAGTGCTGATGTCGAGGCGCTGGTGGTGGACGCGATTGCACAGCTGCCGGTGGTCATCGACCGCTTCCAGGAAGGGCAGAGTGCCCTGCCGCTGACCGAGCCGTTGATCAAGCGGGCCAACAGCCTGCTGGGCAAACCGGATGACGACGCGGATGCCGAAGTCCTGCAGACCTTCCTGCAGGATGCGCAGGCACTGCTTGCGCAGTTGCGCGGGGCGGATGCTGGTGCTGCTCCCGCCGAGGAACAGACCCTGGCCTGGCACACACTGCGCGGCGGCGCTGCCGCCGTGGGGGCCAACCCGCTGGCCGCGATGCTGGCCGAGGCCGAAGCCTGCTCGGCGCAGGCGGCCCTGACCGGAAAGGCCTTCCCTGAATCCTTGTGGGAGCGCAGTCTGCAGGTGACCGGCGATGCACTGGCCGTGCTGGGCACGAACGCCAAGCTCGACACGGATTCGCTGCAGACGCTTGCTGAGGAACTGACGGAAGCAAAAGCCAGCCTGCTGCAGCAAACCACGGACAACGAGGACGCCGAGTTGCGTCTGATCTTCTGTGGCGAGGCCCAGGAGTTGCTCGAAGAGGCCGAGACCCTGCTGGCGG
>JBFHON010000035.1:0-14813 GCA_041593295.1 Oceanococcaceae bacterium
AACGGCCTTCCCGCGATGCCCATTACCGCCTACGAGCCGGATGTGGTCCCGATGCTGGACCTGGATGGCGCGTATAACGTGCCACCCCCCACGGCTGACGGGGTGCCCGGTCTGGGCAGCTTCCTGCAAGCGGTGAGTTCTCCTGCCAACGAACATTTTGCGGGTCTGCGTGTGCTACTGACCCAGGGCATGATCGATACCCTGTTTGATTACAGCGAAGCCTGGTGGAATGCCCAGTGTCTGCGCGCGACCGGCGCTTCGGTATCCCTGTACACCCACAATGGCGGGCATGTACTGCCCTACATTCAATCCCCGGACAGTACGGGGTCGGATAGTGGCTCTTGCAGCGTGAGTACGCAGTCCTGGCTGAGCGCCGACCTGTTGCCTGGCTCGGAACCGGTCTTGCTGGCGGACACCTGCTTCGCACTCGGCGGTGGGAACGATGACACGGTCTTTCTGGATTTTGACGAGGTGCTGGCGCCGCAGCCACTGGGTGGCAACCAGCGTTTCGTGAGTCGCTCGCTGGGTGACGACATTCCAGGTGATCTGCTTCCGGGTGTGGTTGTTCCCAACGGTGTCAGCGGAAGCGCCAACCTGACGGGCAACGCGCCGGTAGCGGTCTCGCTGGGTGCCCTCGCTGAGGATGCGGTACTGGCCGGGATGGCCCGTCTCGAGGTTACCGTCAGTTCGCTGGCCGGGGCTAACGGGCCGCTGACCAATGCAGGCGGCATCGATTGCCGCAGTGCGTCCTTCCCGACCCGCGTGGGCTGCGACAGCATTACATTTGTGGGGCTGGGCAAGAAATCCGGTTCCAGCCCGAATTTCGTGCTGATTGATGACCAGGTCCAGCCCATGCGCGGGCTGGGTGAGCACGCCTTTGATCTGGTGGGTACCGCGGAGCGCTTCAGCGCGGGGGATGAAATCGCGGTTTTGTTCTACGCCACCCACCCGATGTTTTTCGGGTCGGTTTCGCGAGACACCACACTGCCAGCCATCCGTGTTGACGGGGATATTCATCTGCCGCTCTATGCCGTCGATGCCGATGGTCAACCGGATGCCGGCCTGTGGGCCGACCAGTTGCTACCGGGTGGCCAGGACGAACCCGCGGACAGTGACGGCGATGGAGTTCCCGATCCGGAGGACCAGTGCCCTGACACACCGAGTGGCACCACGGTGGATGCCGACGGTTGTGCCCAGTCGAACGAGACCGACACGGATGGCGACGGGGTGGCTGATACCTCCGATCAGTGCCCGGACACCGAATCGGGTCGTCCGGTGGACGCCTTTGGCTGTCCGGCTTCCGGTGGCGAGGTCACCATTTCCAGCTTCACCGTCAGCCCAAGCTCCATCGATGTGACCAACGGGCCGGTGGACGTCACGCTGAATGTCACGGCGAGCACCACGGATGCCTATGGCGGAGATTTGTCCTATGTGTACTACTTTGGTGACGGCACCAACAGCGGTGTCACCGAAGCGGTGCAGGTGACCCATGCCTACGACAAGGCGGGAAGCTATACCGTGTCGGTAGTCGCCGTTGACGAAAACAGTAACTCCGCTTCCCAGTCGGCAGTTCTCGAGGCCAGCACCACCGTGACGGTCGATGAAGAACAGGCGGCGATCGTGGCCGTATTGAGCGTCACCCCGGCGAATGGAACGGCGCCCGTCACGGTGACGGCGGACGCTTCCGGTTCCAGTTTCCCGAGCGGCGCGACCTTCCGCTTCGAATTCGGGGACGGAACCGTGATCACCGGGCAACGTCAGCGGGTTTCGCATGTCTATGCGGTTGATGGAAGCTATACCGTCCGGCTGACGGTCAGTGCCGGAGGCGAGTCCGACAGCCAGTCTCAGACTGTGGTTGTGGGCAGCCCGCAGCAGACCACGGCCTTGCTGACGGTGACGCCAGCACGGGTGAATGTAGGACAGACGGTGACCTTTGACGCCCGCGATTCGCTCGAGGTCACCAGCGAACCGATCACCGCCTTCCTGTTCGATTTCGGCGATGGCACAACCGAGCGGCGTGAGATCGGCGACGGGCCCGGTCAGTTCGGCACCCGCAACGAGGCTGCACTGACGAGCCATATCTACGATACGGCGCAGGTGTATGAAGTCAGCGTGACGGTCAACCCGGAGGGTGTGGCTTCCAAGGCCGGCACACGGGTTATCGTGGTGGACTCCGCCGCTGAGGCGCCGGATACGCCGGCAGCTCCGGTGTCACCGCCACGCAGTGCACGCAACGGGGGAAGCGGAGCGCTGGGCCTGCCGCTGCTGGCGCTGGTCATTGGCGTGGGCACCCGCCGGCGCCGCCGTCGGGGCTGAGTCACCACTAAGCTTCGTAAAAGCGGCTCTTCGGAGCCGCTTTTTTTATGCTGGTGGCGACTCGCTGAGGATCTTCTGCATCGTGATTTCGTTGCCGGTGGCATTCCAGCTCACGAAATCCATGCTTTTCTGAATCATGGCGATGCCCCGACCGGCCGTGCTGTCTTCGCCCAGTTCGTCAACGCTGCGTATCTCCCGGGGGCTGAAGCCGTCGCCTTCGTCGCGGACGACCAGCGAAAGGCATTGGCCGACGAGGTTGGCGCGGACCCGAACCAGCCGCGAGAACAGCACCGGGTCAGCCATGCGTTCATTGACTTGCTGCTGGTAGCCATCCCAGTCGTCGTTCAGCTTGGCGGCCGACGAGACGCCGAGGTTTCCATGCACGACGGCATTGGTCAGTGCCTCCATCAGGGCCATGTCCAGCGGGCGCGTGGAAATCCGGTGGTGCCGGCAGGCCGGGGCGTACCAGTGCGACAGACGGCGGGTGACCACCGACACCAGGCTGGGATCGCTGGGCATCGCCATGCTGACGGCTTCGTTGACGCCACCGCCGGCTTCCGACGAGGTGATCAGTTCGACCTGCTTGGCGTGTACCCGGGAGATGCGCTGGATCAGGTCGCGTACGTCGTTGCTGTCAGTAGGGTCCGGCAGGTAATCGATGGCCCCTGCGCGAAATGCGGCGACGGCATCTTCCAGGCCCGGAGCGCGCTCGAACACGGCAACGGGGACATCCCGGAACTGCCGGAAATGCCTGAGAACGGCGATGCCGTTGGAGTCGGGCAGCGCGAAGTCGGTCAGCACCAGATCGAGGCGCTGATCCAGGTCGCTTCCTTGCTGGATGGCGTCCCGGGCGCTCTCCGCGCGAAACACGCAGGCTGCAGCTTCGCGCAACGTGGCCTCAATCTGATCGGCACGTTGCGGGTCGGAGCAAACGAGCAGCACATGTACCGACTTGTTGTTTAATTCTGTCACGCGAAATGGGCGGTCCATCGCCGGGCTGATTGACGCAGGAGGGAGCCGCACGCACAGCTCGCAAACGCGGATATCGCGCGCTTGCAGTGCATTGTCCTTGGCCCCCAGGCAGGTCGGGGAATTCTACTTGCTCGCGCCGGGCAGGGGTTGCCCGGGTGGACTATTCGGGGGCAGGCGTGGGTCTTGGGTAGCGCTGGCGCAGGTCGCGTCGCAGCGGGCGCAGCCAGGCTTCCGGCACGGCGCGTCGTTCCGCGCTGTCGACCCAGTTGCCGGCAACATCCGGTTTGCGGCAGTCATCGTTCAGGAACAGGGCCGCTGCGCGGAGCTGAATGGCGACCCGGCAGATGGTGCGCGCATCCTGGTACTGGGCATGTATGCGCGAATGGGTTCCGGGCAGGATGCGCCAGCGATGCCGGGCGAGCACATCGGTCACCGCGCTTGAAACATCGCGCAATTCCAGGGAATCCGGGAGCTGGTCCAGCAGCAGGGTTTCACGGGCCGGTGCCGTCAGGCTGCAGCAGAGCAGGGCGCTCATCAGCACGGCGCGGGCCAGGGGTGTCACGATTTGAGGCATGGATCAGAGTCTGCAGGGGCCAGCGACCGCCAGACGTGGCTGGGCGTCAGCATGGGCAAGATTTGGATTGTCGCCTGATCGCACGCAGGGCATCAAACCGCAGGAACCTGCTGTCCGCGCGCCCTTCCCAGCACACGCCGGCCCCAGTTTCCGAGGTCGTCCATCCATACATAGATGCTCGGTAGCAGGAGCAGAGTGACGATGGTTGAAAACGACAGGCCGCCGATGATGGCGCGTGCCATCGGGTAGTAGGGCGGCCCGTCGCCGCCCACGCTGGCGTCTCCGAGGCTCAGCGGCACCATGCCGAGCACGGTGGTGCCGGCCGTCATCAGGATCGGGCGCATGCGGTCGCCAGCGCCCTGCAGCAGCGCGGTATTGCGCGCCATGCCGCCACGACGGAGCTGGCTGACATGGTCAATCATCACGATGCCGTTGTTGACCACAATGCCCATCAGCAGCAGCATCCCGATCATGGCCATGAACGAGAAGGTCGTCGCGGTCAGAAAGAAGTACCAGTACACCCCGATGAAGCTGAAGATCACCCCGGTGATGATGGCTGCTGGTGCCAGCGTAGCCTCGAACAATGCCGCCATCACGATGTAGATGCAGGCCATCGCCAGCAGCATGTTGACCACCATCGTGGCGGCCTGCTCGGCATCTTCATCGAAGGCCTGGCCATAGTCCCAGGAATAGCCCACCGGGAGCTGCAGTTTGTCCAGCACCGGCTGAATCCGTTGCTTGGCTTCCTCCGGCGAGATGTCATCGGTGGCCATCTGGATATTGAGCGAGGTCTGGCGGTTCTCGCGCCGGATCATGCCGGGCACATCGGCATTGCTGATTGTCGCCAGCGACGACAGCGCGATCAGGCGGCCGTCGGGCGTGCGGATGGGGAGGTTGAGCAACTGGTCGAGGTCGCGGCGATCATCACGCGAGAATTGCAGCAGCAGGTCGACCTCCCCGGTCGCGGTCTGGTACGGCCGTAGCTCCTGTCCCCGCATCGCCGTCGCAATGGTTTCCGCGACGGTCTGGCTGTCCAGCCCGTTCTGTTGCACCCGGTCGCGGTCGACCTGAACACGCACTTCCCAGTCAGCCGCCGCAAAGTCCACCCGCACGTCACGCAGGCCGTTGATTGTGCGCAAGACGCGGGCGACCTCGAAGGCGGTCTCTCGCAGTTGTTCGGTCTGTTCCCCGGAGACCCGCACCGCCAGTTGCTGGCGGCTGCCGCTGCGGTTCTGGTCGAAGCTGGGCATGCCGATCGGAATCTTGGGCAGGCCCTCGCTGATGCGTTCCTTCACCACCTCGGCGGACAGCGGTCGCTGCTCTTCAGGCAACAGACGGATGGTGGACTCGGCACGGCCGATATCGAAATAGCTGTAGACCGACTCGATCCCGAGTTCTTTCTGGTGGGCGAAGAGGTAGTTCTCGATGCTGTTGACGGATTCCTCGACCTCGCTCAATGCGTACTGGGCGTTGAGGTTGTAGCGCAGAAAGAGCTGGCGGCTGTTTTCGTTGGGGAACATGTCGAAATTGACGGCCTGCATCGGTACCGCCACGCTGCCCAGAATGCCGAGGATGAGCAGCGTGCTCCAGCCGCCGTGGCTGAGGGTCCACTGCAGCAGCTGCTGATAGCGTGCCCGGGCCTTGCTGATACCCCCGCTGCCTTCTTCTGCGCGAACGCGAATACGTGAGGTGAGCTGGGGGATCAGCGTCAGGGCAACCAGCAGTGATGCGGCCAGGGAGATGCAGATGGTGATGGCGACATGACTCATGAAGACCGAAATGTCGTCATGCTCGCCAAACACATTGGGCAGAAACACGATGGCCGTCGTCAGCGTGCCGGCGGTGACCGCCAGCGCCACGGCCTGGCAGCCGCGCCGGGTGGCCTCCAGCGCCGTTTGTCCGGAACGACCGCGTTCATTGAAGATGCTTTCGGTGACTACCACGCCGTTGTCGACCAGCATCCCCACCGACAGCATCAGGCCCATCAGCGTCAGAATGTTCAGCGAGAAGCCCAGGAAATACATCGCGCCCAGCGTCATCAGCAGCGAGATGGGCACGGCGGAGGTCACGATCAGCGTCATCCGCCAGTCCCGCAGGAAGGCGTAGAGCACCACCAGCGAGAGCAGGGCGCCGAAGAGACCGGACAGCATCAGTTCACGCAGGGACTGGGTGACGTCATCGGCCTGGTTCTGCATGATGAACAGGCTGATGCCGGCCATTTCCGGCAGGGTTTCGATCTCCCGGACCTCAGCCAGCACGCGCTCGGCAATCCGGACCATATTCGCGCCGGTTTCCTTGAAAACATCGAGGCCAACCGCATAGCGCTGGTTGAGGTGCCGCCCGTAGGTTGCCACCGGGTCCACGTAGTTCACCTGCGCCACATCAGCCAGTCGCAGGCCCTGCCGGTTGATCACGAAATTGCGGATGGCATCGAGGGACTCGAAACGCCCCTGCGGGCGCAGGTAAAAGCGCTGGCCACCGTCACGCAATTCACCGGCGGAGAGGGCGAAGTTGGCACCGGCCAGTTGGCGACCGAGTTCACGCACATCGATGCCGTGAGCGGCGATCCGTGAGGCCACAAGTTCGATGCGGACCTGCTTGGGTTCGACGCCGTACAGCGTGACCCGTGAGACCCCGGGCAATCGCTCGATGCGCCGCTTGAGGTTGCGGTTGAGCATGTCGAAGGCCTGCGACAGGTCCCGGTCGGCAGAGATGCGGACCGTCATGATCGGAGCGTCCGATGCGTTGAACTTGAAGATCCGGACCCGGCCCACTTCATCGGGAAGCTGGTTGCGAATGGCGTCGATCTTGTCCCGCGCCTCAACGCCCTTGATGGTCGTGTCTTCGTCCCAGCCGAACTCCACCCACATGCCGGTGCCGTTCTCGCGGGACTCCGAGAACATGCGCTTCACGCCGGTCAGGGTGGCAGCGGCTTCCTCGATCGGACGGGTGATGCTGCGCTCCACCTCTTCGGGTGACGAGTTCCGGTAAGGCACTTCGATCCACAAGCCCGGAAAGCGGATATCGGGGAGGAACTCCAGAGGCAGGCGCTGGCTTCCGACCAGGCCGATCACGATCATGCAGGCGAAAAACATGCTGACCGTGACCGGGCGCCGTAACGCGATCTCCGTGATACGCATGGGTCTAGTCGGGTGCCTGCACGGCGGCGGTGTCCGTCGGGCTTCTACGGTCAAACAGGCTGTAGACCACGGGAATCAGGAACAGGGTGAGCAGGGTGGACACCAGCAGGCCCCCGATGATGGTGATCGCCAGCGGCGCCCGCAACTCGGCTCCCTGACCCGAGGCCAGCGCCATCGGCAGCAGGCCGAGGATTGTCGTCATGCTGGTCATCAGGATCGGGCGCAGGCGTTCACGAGCGGCTTCAAGAATGGCCTGCCGGGCGGTATGGGCGTCATCGCGCAACTGGTTGATGCGGTCGATCAGCACGATGGCATTGTTGACCACGATGCCGGCCAGCACGATCAGGCCAATAAGAACCACCACGTTGATGACCGAACCGGTGAGGAAGAGGCCGAGAATCGCCCCGATCGCAGCCAGCGGAATGCTGAGCAGGATGACAAAGGGCTGGATCAGGGACTCGAATTGCGAGGCCATCACCAGATACACCAGGAACACCGCCAGCCCCAGCGCAAATTGCAGAGAGGCGAATGACACCTCCATTTCCTCGCTTTGCCCGGTCACACTGGCGGAAATGCCGGGTGGCAGGCTCAGCCCCTCCAGCAATTGCTGCAGTTCCTGAACGGCCCCCCGCAGGCTGCCGCTCGTCAGGTTGGCCTCGATGATGGCGACGCGCTGGTGGTCGATGCGGCGGATTTCCGCCGGCCCTGTGCCCAGGCGAATGTCGGCAACCGACTGCAAGGTCAGCGGTGCGGCCGCTTCGGGGTTGATGATCAGTTCGCGCAGGTCCTGGACACTGGCGCGTTGCTCCGGGCTGGCCCGCACGAGGACATCGATTTCCCGGTCGCGCATGCGATAGCGTGTCGCCACCCGCCCCTGCATGGCCTGCACGACACGCTCGGCCAGCGCCGGCACCTCGAGGCCCAGAGCCGCCACGCGGGCCTGGTCAAACCGGATCTGCACTTCGGGCTGCCCCTCGCCGAGGCTGCTCTCCACATCGGTAAACAGGGCGTTGCTGCGCATGCGCTTGGCGACCTGGGCGGCATACAGTTCCAGGGTTTCCAGGTCGTAGCCGGCGAGTTCGATTTCGAGCGGGGTTTTGAAACTGAACAGGGTGGGGCGACTGAAGCGGTACTCCATCCCGGCGGCACTCGCCAGCCGTTCCCGTACGGCCTGCATGACCTGCGTTTCCGTTTCCGCGGTGGTGCCTTCCAGAACCAGACTGAGTGTGGCCGTGTTTTCTCCACTCGCATCCGGGTCGGTATCGAGGCGGTTACCGGTGCCGGCAACGGAATACAGGGTGCGCAGGCCGGGTGTGCCGGTCAGCTCTTCCTGCAATTGGGCGACCCGCTGGTCGGTGCGCTCCAGCGGTGTGCCGGTATCCAGGGTGAGGTCAGCACGAAATTCGCCCTGGGACATGGGCGGTAGCAATTCCGCCCCCAGCAGCGGAACCAGGGCCAGACTGCCGGCAAACAGCAGGCCGGCCAGCAGCACGACGCCGAGGCGGTGCTCCAGTGCCCAGTTCAGGCGGGGGGTGTAGGCCGCTTCCACGGCGCTGTAGCCACGGCGGAAGGCCTGCGCCAGCGGCCGGAAAAGCACCGTTGCTACCCGGGCGGTGAGGCGCAGAAGAAAGACCGGCAGGCGCAGCAGCAGGGTCGGCAAGACCTCGAGCAGGAAATAACGGGTCTGACTGAGCGCGCGGCGGGGCAGGCGGCCCTGCGCAAGCGGGGCCGGCGCCTGCAGGGGGGCGGCTTCGCGCTGGCGTGATGCCAGCATGGGTATCAGGGTTAATGCCACGATCAGGGCGATCAGCAAAGTGCCGGAAACCACCAGGGCCTGGTCCGCGAAAAGCTGCCCGGCGATGCCTTCGACAAAGACCATGGGGAAAAACACGGCGATGGTGGTCAGCGTGGATGCGGTGATGGCCATGGCCACCTGTCGGGTGCCGTTCTGCGCGGCGGTCACGCGGTCATCCCCCAGCTGCTGCCGGCGGGCGATGCTTTCGAGCACCACGATGGCGGAGTCGATCAGCAGGCCGATGGCCAGCGCGAGGCCGCCCAGTGACATGATGTTCAGACTCAGGCCTGCGCTGTACATCAGGATGAAGCTGGCGATGATCGAGACCGGGATGGCGACGGCGATGACCAGCGTGGCCCAGGCGTCGGCCAGGAACAGGTACAGCACCAGCACGGCGAGCAGGCCTCCGAGGATGCCTGCCTGCAGGACGCCGGCGATGGCATCGCGGATGAACAGTGACTGGTCGTACAGTGGCGTCAGTTGCATGTTCGCTGGCAGGCTTTTCTGCAGGGTATCGAGCCGGCGGGTCACGTCCTGCGCGACTGCGACCGTGTTGCCGTCACCCTCGCGGAAGATGGCCAGTTCCACCGCTTCGCGCCCGTTGATGCGAATAATTGCGGTGCGCTCCTTGTACCCGGGAACAACGCGGGCCACATCGCGCAGCAGGATCTGCCGGCCGCCATCGTTGCGCAGGATCAGTTGCTCCATGTCGGCCAGCGAAGCGAACTGATTACGGGTCCGTACGAGGTAGGCCAGGGTGCCTTCGTCCACGCGCCCGCCGGACAGGTTGACGTTTTCCTGGTTCAGACGCGAAATCACGAAGTCCGGGGCAATCTGCAGCCGGTCCAGGCGGGCCAGATCGAGCTGAATCTGGACCTCATCCTCCAGCCCGCCGCTGACCTTGACGGCGGCCACACCGCTGATGGCTTCGAGCGGTTTCTGCAGGCTGTCTTCGGCAACCCGTCGCAGGCGCTTGAGTTGCAGGATGCTGTCGCCACGATCATTGGTGGCTGCGGCTGAAAGCCCGAAGCGCATGACCGGGTCGCTGGAAGGGTCCACACGCAGAACGACGGGCCTTTCGGCCTCCTTGGGCAGCTCCAGCGGGTCCAGCTTCTCGCGAATGTCGAGTACAGCCAGGTCCATCTGCGTTCCCCAGTCGAATTCGAGGGTGACATCGCTCTGGCCGGCTCGGGAAGTCGATTGCACCCGGCGCACGCCACGGACCAGGCCCAGGGCTTCTTCGACCGGCTTGCTGATCAGGGTCTCGATTTCCGCCGGTGCAGCACCCGTGTAGTCGGTGCGTACGGTGGCTGTGGGGTAGGACAGGTCCGGGAGCAGGGTGACATTCAGGCGACTCTGTGAAACCCAGCCAAACAGCAGGACGGCGAGGGTCAGCATGCTCACCGCGACGGGGCGGCGGGTCGCGAAGGCGAGAATATCCACGGGGAGCCTAGGAGTTGTCGCTGACGATTTCGGCGGGGGCACCGTCCTTGAGGCTGGCGCGGCCGGTGGTAACGACCTTTTCCGCTTCCTCCAGGCCGTTCAGGACCTCGTAGTTCTGATCATTGTCGTAGCCCAGCTCCACGGTCCGCCGTTCGGCCTTGCCCTCGCTGATGACAAACACCGAAGCGGATGCATCTTCAATGACGACAGCATCCTTGGGTATCAGCAAGGCGTTTTCGTGCCGGTCGTAGAGCACCTGAAGGCGCCCAAACATGCCCGGCAGCAGTTTGCCGGCGGGGTTGTCCAGCGCCACCGTGACCTTGACCGTGCCACTTGCGGGGTCAACGACGGGGTTGATGCGCTTGACCCGGCCCTGAAACTGATCCTTCGGCCAGGCGTCGACACGGATCAGCGCCGGTTGCCCGGCCTGAAGCTTGTGAATCTCGCGTTCAGGGACGTGCAACTGGGCTTCCAGCGATTCCAGGTGGGTAATGTCGAACAGGGGCGCATTGACCTGCACGGTATTGCCGACCTTCACATGGCGTCCGGAGATGACCCCATCAATCGGGGCGCGAATGGTGGATTCGCGCAGCGTCAACTCGGCCAGGTCCAGGGCGGCTTTTGCCGCCTGCAGTTCGAAGCGGCTGCGGTCGTACTGCTCCCGGCTGACCAGATTCTGCTGCAGGATCCGTTCGTTGCGACCAAACTCGGCTTTCAGCTGCTGGTAGCTGGCGCGTGCACGTGCAGCCTCGAGTTGCAGTCGTTCCTGTTCGATTTGTGCCAGCTGCTCTCCGGCCTTGACCGCTTGCCCTTCTTCGGCGCGGATGCTTTCGATGATGCCGGAAATCTTGGCGACAACCGTGGCCTGTGCATCGGCTTCGATGGTTGCTGTGCCCTTGTAGGCAGCCTCAATGGCACCGCGCTGGACGACGGCGACAGCGACCGGAACGGCGGGCTCGGACTCCGGCTTCTCGTCGATCGCCTTGTCGCCGCAGGCGCTGAGCAAGGCGACAGTCATGAGCGACAAACGTGCGAAATTGCTGCGCGCACTGGTCAGCATGTGGACTCCCCGGGGGTGGTGAATGACAACCCCCGCGAGCGCCGATCGAGCCGTCGCCAGCGGGGGACGTCACTATAGCGTCTGCGGGGGATTGTGCGGTCAGGCCATCGCCGGGTGTTCGGGGTAGATCAACGCGGCCGGTGGCAGACGGCGGGCCTCAGGCAGTTTTCCGGCACTGGCCGCCGCCATGTTGAGAATTTCGTCGCCGCGAACGGGGCCCAGCACCTTGCATGCAGTGACGTAGCAGGCGTGCACGAGCAGGCTGAGTGATGGCAGGCCGAGTTCCGGCATCTTTCCGCCTTGCACCAGCCAGCCCAGAGCCGGGGCGGCCATTTCGTGCAGGCCGTTTTCCGGTGTCATCTGACGTGTCAGGACAGCGATGAACTCGCGCTGGCTGACCTCCGGCTCGGCGAAAATTTCCCGCCGCATCAGCAACAGCAGATGGCGGCCAACGACACGGCCCGCGAGCAGCTTGGCATCGTCCTTGTTCTGGGCCTGGCTAAGACCGGAACGGGCATGGTGGATGGCGGTGCGCACGGCATGCCGCTCGGCGCTGCTCAGGTCGCACTCGGCGGCGAGGTCACGGATGAACGGGATCGCCGCCGTGGATGGCTTGTGGGCGTAGTTTGCACGCCAGTAATGCACCGCCAGTTCACCCTTGACCGGCCCCAGTGCCGCCATCAATGTGTCGGGCAGGGCTTGCCACCAGTCCGTTGCGTCGGTTGCGCTCATGGTGCCGTCCGCGGAGCCATGGAGGACTGGAACTCGGGGTAGCCGACGTCGGCATGTTCGGTGTGGTCAAGGCCATGCTGCTCATGCATGGTGCTGGCGCGCACACCGATCAGGGTCTTCAGTGTCATGAACAGTACGAGGGCGGTCCCGAAGGTCCAGACGAAGCCGGCACCAATTCCCAGAGCCTGGGTCATGATGCGGGCCATGTTGAAGGGGTCTTCGGCATGGAAGAGCCCCGCGGCAAGCGTGCCCCAGGCGCCGGCAAATCCGTGGACCGGAACGGCGCCGACGACATCGTCAATCTGCAACTTTTCGAGCAGGGCTGCAGAAAGCACCATGACAATGCCCCCGACGAAGCCGGTGATGACTGCAGAGGTCGCGCTGATGGACGCACATCCGGCGGTAATCGCGACCAGGCCAGCGAGGCCGCCGTTCAGTGCGGTCAGCGTGGCAATGCGCCGTCCACTCAGGACCAGCATGACCAGCGCACCAAGCACCCCGGCCGCCGCAGCCAGCTCGGTGTTCATCAGCACGGTGCCGACATCGGTCGTCGCGGCAAGTGAGGAGCCGCCGTTGACGCCGAACCAGCCCAGCCAGAGCACAAATACCCCCAGCGCGGCCAGGGGCAGGTTGTGACCGGGGATCTCCCGCGCGCTGCCGTCGCTTGCAAAGCGTCCCAGGCGCGGGCCGACCACGATGGCTCCGGCGAGCGCGCACCAGCCTCCGACCGAGTGGACGACGGTGGAGCCGGCAAAGTCAATGAAGCCGCGCTGTGCCAGCCAGCCGCTGCCTTCATAAAAGCTGCCCCAGACCCAGCTGCCGAACACCGGGTAGATCAATCCGGTGATGACCACCGAGCACAGGACATAGGGCCAGAAACGCATCCGCTCCGCCACGGCACCGGACACGATGGTCGCGGCAGTGGTTGCGAACATGGCCTGAAAAACGAAAAAGACGGCTTCATTGCCGCGCTCCGAGTTCATGCCGAAATGATCGGTGCCCCACCAGCCGCTGGGGTTGCTGCCAAACATCAACCCGAAACCGATGGCCCAGAAGGCGAGCAGGCCAAAGCACAGGTCGGCGTAGTTCTTCATGATCACGTTGGTCGCGTTCTTGGCCCGGGTGGAACCACCCTCCAGCAGCGCAAAGCCCGCCTGCATGAAGAAGACCAGGGCCGCTGCCGTGGCGACCCAGGCGATATCAGCCGGTGCCGTGAGCGGGGCCTCCTCTGCAGAGGCCGCCAATGGCCAGAGCAGCAGCAGAGCCGTGCAGGCGCGAATCGTTCGTGTTCTCTTCATGGCAGTTTCCCGGGGTGAGGCGTTGGGGAGTCAGTCGATGCGATGGCCGCGGTAGATCACGCCACTGCGATGGGTGGCCGGCGTGGCGCCGGGTTCGCGGGTACGCGGCTCTGTTTCGACAACGGCGCCGCGGTAACGCCGCGTGGTTGTCGTGCTTTGCTGTTCGTCGGCGCGCAGGGCCGCGGCATTCAGGGTGTCGATCAGGATCTGGGCCCGAATGGGCCGCCACAGGTCGACGGGCTGACCGTTCTTGCGGGTGGTATAGCGGATGGTGACCGGGTAGTCCGGGATGCCATCGGTGTTCGCCACATCGATGATGTGGATGTCCGCAGACTGCGGCTCGGACCAGCTGAATTCGCTATCCAGCGCGCTGGCGAAGGAGTTGATCGCGGAGATCAGGACGTTGCGGTCACCATCGCTGAGTCCTACACAAGCCAGTTTGTACTGCGGACGCTTTCTTGCCACCCCAACTTCCCACTTTGTGAATTCCCGTGGTGCAGCGCAGCAAGATCAGTGCCAACTGGTTGGTGCCAGCCTTCAGGGGTTGTCAGGTTCGACCGCGCACCGGGCCTGTGTGCCCGGATACGCGATCTGGTGACTGGGTAATCAGTGGGAACGCGAACGCATCCGTCGCCCGAGGCCGGCGCTCACGAGCAGGAGCAGCAGCGCCCAGCCGGTCGCACCGGCTGTGCTGCTGGCCGTCGATGTGGAGCGGGTTCCCACGGTTTGCGTGCGGCCCTGGTAATCGGACTCGCGCTGGGTGGGGTGGGGGCCACTGAACACGACCTTGTTGCTGTCCCAGGGGGACAGGCCCCAGCCCCGTTCCAGCGTGGTGATGGTCTCGCCCTGAACTTCCACATACGCGTAGGAGACGTTGTCGGTCTCATCCGACTCGATCACGTTGTTGTACTCATCGACGATCGCATGGATCACATAGCGCCCGTTGCCCAGGCCGTCGAACTCCACGTATTGCCCGGGGCGCTGCCAGCGGTACACATCGCCCCAGCCAACGGACAGGCCCACCACGCCATTATTGGGCGAGAAGCAACTGCCGCCGGCACTGTCACCGCCGGGTTTTTCTGTGCCCTGGTCGAAGGAGCGCCAGTCGCCCCACAACTGGTCAGCCGGGCAAAAGCCGGACTTTGTTCCGGCGCCGACCTGCTCGAGTTTGCCGGTGCTGGGGTCGGCGATGCTGATGTAGTAGCTCAGGATGTAATCGTCGTGAAAGTGGGCGTGTGTCGGGTGAAAGGAGTAGGTGCCTGCCTCGACGAGTTCGACGCTGCCGTCGCTGTAATGCACCGCCTGCTGCATGTCGCCGACAACCAGCCGGGACATGGCTTCCTCGGGATTCAGTTCGGCGGTACCGGCAATGAAGTCGTCGATCAATTTGAAGCGCATGTCATAGATGCCTTCGCCGAGGTTGATCGGGCCCGATGTCAGGCGCAGGCAGTGCACCGCCTCGGCGCCGCCCGCTGCATGGGGG
>JBFHON010000036.1:0-14717 GCA_041593295.1 Oceanococcaceae bacterium
CAACGGCCAGGCTAAAAAGTTCGTCATGAGGCAGGGGGACAGATTGTGTTGAATGCGCTTTACCTTTTGGGTGGAATCGGGTTGCTGACCATGGGTGGTGAAGCCCTGATACGCGGGGCCTTGGGTGCGGCGAACCGTCTGGGTGTTTCCCCGCTGCTTTCCGGCCTGGTGATCGTGGGGTTTGGCACCTCGATGCCGGAACTGGTGGTATCCGTAGAGGCCGCACTGAGTGGCCAGCCTGATATTGCGATTGGCAATGTTGTCGGCAGCAATATCGCGAACATTCTGCTCATTCTGGGTCTCTGTGCGCTGATCTCGCCCCTGGCCGTTACCGCGCTGGCCTTGCGGCGCGACGCGGTGACGGTGATCGCAGCCAGCGGCCTGTTCATCCTGCTGGCAGGGAATGGTCAGCTGTCGCATGGCGATGCGGCGGTGTTCCTGCTGGCGCTGGCGGCGTACCTGGGATGGGCCTACTGGAGTGAAAGATTCCACGCGGCGGCTTCGGGAGTGGTTCACCAGGCCGAAGCCGATGAGCTGACCGCGGTGCCGAAATCCGCGGCCTGGTCGGTACTTGCGACCGTCGTCGGCCTGGGTTTTCTGATCGTCGGTTCCAAGCTGCTGATCAAGGGGGCCGTGGGGATGGCCCTGGGTCTGGGTGTTTCCGAGGCGGTGATCGGGCTCACGATTGTTGCCGTCGGCACCTCATTGCCGGAACTGACGATATCGGTGATGGCGGCCCTGCGGCGACATGCCGATGTGGCGGTCGGCAATGTGCTGGGCAGCAACATCTTCAACCTGCTGGGCATTCTTGGCGTCTCCGCGTTATTGCAGCCCCTTGAAGTGCGCGGGCGAATGATGGCGTTTGACCAGTGGGTGATGCTCGGCGTCGCCGTCCTCCTGCTGGTCTTCCTGTACACCGGCCGGCGGCTCAGCCGAACCGAAGGCGGTGTGCTCCTGGCTGGATATGCGGCCTATGTCGGGGTGAGCTTTTTTGCGGTAAACAGCTAGCGGCACTCAGCCACGAAAGGATTTGAGCAAAGCTGCGGCCACCGTGTGGCGAGCGACCCATTGCGGAGGCGCTGGGGGAAACTTGTGGTGAATGCTATTGGCAGATGCCTGGGCAAGGCGGCGGAAAAATGGTGCACACTCGCCCTCCAACCACGCACAAGGACACCCGATGGCGGCACACATTGCACTCATCGCAGCAGGCTGTTTTCTGCTGACCGGGATGCTGACCGGCATCTGGAAGTACACGCACATGATGCGGTCGGATACCGCGCAGGCCCCGGTATACGTCGATATCTGCCATCGCACGGCGTTGATGTACGCCTTTGCCTGCGTGGTGCTGCAGCAGCTCGCCCTGCACAGCCGCTGGAGTGAAGCGGTGAATACCGTGGCGGTGGTGGTGCCGGTGCTCTATTTCGCTTCTGCGGTGGCGACTTACGCCATTCACGGCTGGCTGCGGGATACCGACAACCAGCTCCAGCGCCCGCATGTGCTGGGGCGCATGGTGCTGCCGCCGCTCATCATTCGCGCCTACATGGCCACGCTGATCGTCGGCGAAATCGGTGGCACAGCGGTGCTGCTGGTGGGGTGCCTCTAGGGGCTGCGTACTCGCAGTGCTGGGGCTCAGGCGCCCCGGGGCGTGCCCAGCTTGTCACCATGGGCGGCCAGCCGCTGGGCCATCTCGGCTCCCAGGGCCTGCAGGCCGCTCATCGGGCGGACCATTACCTCGAACTCCACGATCTTGCCGGTGTCGTCGAAGCGGATCATGTCGATGCCCTTGAGTTCCTTGTCACCCACGCGGGCACTGAATTCCAGCACCGCATTGAGGCCGTCGGCGGTGGCGAGTTCGCGGTGGTAGGTGAAGTCGGCAAACACCTGCAGCACCGTATTCAGAATCAACGACACCGCAATGGCGCCCGGGTAGGGCGTATGCGCCATCGGGGATCGAAACACCGCATCGGGGTGCAGCAATGAGGGCAGATCGCGGAGGTCATTCTGCTCGACCATCGCGTGCCAGCTTTTCAGGGTGGTGGCGGCTGGAGGCTGGAGCTGGGGTGCAGACATGGGTGCGATCTCGGTGAAGGTGTAACGCCTATACAGACGCGGGCGCGTCGGTGCGGGGCATGTCGAGGATGAGCGGGATGGCCGCGGTGGCCCACAGGGCATAGGCGGACGGGCCCGGGTGGAAACCGTCGCTGGCCAGATATTCGGTCACGGCGGGAAACTCCGGCCGCAGCAGCGTGCATTGGGGGTAGTGGGCCGCGACCGCTTCCAGGTGCTGGTTGAAGCGATCGGCATGCAAGCCGAGAAACCAGCGCAGGGGCTGCGGCAGCGCGCGGAAATGGCGCATGGGTGGCACCCCCGACAGCAGAATATGCGGGCGAGCGAATTTGTCCGAAATGTCCTCGACGAGTGCATGCAGGGTGCGGGCCCAGGTTCCGACCGGGGTGCCCGCCGTGATGTCGTTGACGCCAACCGAAACGACGACCACGTCGACCGGACGGGCGGACTCCTGCTGTACCAGCGCGCGCACATCCTGGGCTTGCAGGCCGGTCTGGGCGCGCAGACTCCAGGTCACCCGGTGGCTCTGACGGAGTGCGGAAACCAGATGGCCGATCAGGGCCTGCGACTGGTGCTCGACACCGACACCGGCGGCTGCCGAATCTCCCAGGACCAGCAAGCGCAATGGCGGCCCGTCACCGTCCACGCCTTCGCGCGGACCCGCGGGTTCCGCCAGACGGGGCGTGGCCCAGCGTGTGTAACGGCCCTGCGCCAGCAACACCGGTGCCAGCGTCAGCTTGATCAGGGTTTCTCGTGCGGGAAGAGGCATTTATGCAGGCGGCGACAGAAGCACAGCGCAGGGCACAACAGTCGCCAACATAGCACCCCGCTGTACCGATCTGTCGCGGCAACACGGTGCTTTCATGGGGCCTGGCGGTTGGGGCCGTTCAAACGGGCTTTCCGAGCATCAGATGAAAGTGCAGCTTCGGTCAATTCGTAGGCGATTCGAGTCAATACGGCCAGCCTGCATGCCCCTAAAGTCGCAATGGCAATAGCTGCCTAACCTCATTGCTATGCACGTCTGCAGGCTTTTAGTTACTCAGGGACACATGAAATTTACGAAACAATTTTGGATTACAGCGCTGTTTGCTGGCGTGCTCGTGCTGGTAGCTGCCTGCGGTGGTGGGAACTCGTCGTTAGATGCAGGTACGGTCGCGCGTGACAACGAAGGGGGCAAAACCGAACAGCGCTTCATGTTTGCCAACGGTTGTTATGCCGTTCAGGAACTGGCCAGCGGCCGATTTCTCGTCGCACCGCCCCAGGGGGCGCCCGAATTCAGTGCCGACGCGCAAGCACATGCGACACCTTTTTTTATGAAGCCGACCGGGTTGGGGCGTTATTTGTTCTTTGACCCTGACCAACGCTGGCTGGCGGTAAGTTCGGGGAACGAAAGTGTGGTGTCTGCTGTTGACGGGGTGGTGCATGAAGCCGGAGCCACGGTGCACGGTGTCGGTGATCTGCTCGCCTTGGCGGGCCCGGCCACTCTGCCTGCTAACCAGGCCTTAGGGCAGGTTGGCGACGAAATTGCCCAGCTGCAGGTGGCAGACGCTGTCCTGAATGCCAACCGTCGATTCGCGATGAGCACGTTTCCGCATGATGGCGTGGAATGGGAGCTTATTGAGAGGCCTACTGATGACGGGTTCGCGCTCATCTCCACGGCGAACAACGAACCGTTGGCTGTAGTTACGGAGACGGGCGTCGGTGCGGCATTTGATTTTGTCGCACATGTAGGGTGTGCTGCATATCCCGAGGCCGAGCTGAACGCCGTGGGTACTCCATTTCGAGGAACGAACAGCAAGGGCGAAGTGGTTGGGTACGCGGAAACGCACCTCCATCTCGGCGGCGCGGCTTTCCTGGGTGGGCGTTTGCACCACGGCGAACCGTTTCACAGATTCGGGATTGTGGAGGCCTTGAAAAACTGCGACGAGGATCACGGTCCTGGCGGTGTGCTGGACCTGATGAACGCCGCGGTCGATCCGACAGTGACCACGCCCAATCACGACACGGCAGGCTGGCCCACGTTCCGGGACTGGCCGAGCTGGCATGGCCAGATGCATCAACAGACCTACTATATGTGGATCAAGCGGGCATGGATGGGGGGGCTGCGATTCATGGTCAATCATCTGGTCAACACCGAGGTGATCTGCATGCTGTCGCCTTTGAAGCAAAGCGACTGCAACGAAATGATCGCTGCCAGACTGCAACTGCAAATGATGCACGAAATGCAGGACTACATTGACGCCCAAGAGGGCGGGCCGGGCCAGGGGTTCTTCCGCATGGTCTACTCCCCGCAGGAGGCGCGCCGTGTTATTGAGTCGGGCAAGCTTGCGGTCATCATTGGCCTGGAGGTTGAAAAGCCACTGGATTGCGGCGAGTACCTGGGGCAACCCGAATGCACTCCCGAGCAGATCGATGCGCGCATGCGTGAGTGGTACGAGCTGGGGGTGCGATCGATGTTTCCCATACACCTGTTCGACAACGCCAATGGGGGCGCGGAGATTTCCCGGTACGCACACTCACCAGTGACGCAGAACATATTCAACTTGGGCAATCTGGTGGAAACTGGTCATTACTTCGCCACTATTCCCTGCGAACAAGCGGAACAGGTCGAGCCTGGTGAAGCCCAGTCAGCTGACTACGGATTGCTGGAGACCGTGGGGTTACAGTTGCTCAACGGGGCGCCGGCTTTCTTGGGCGAAGATGTCGGCGGTTGTGAAGTCAATGCCCGTGGGCTGACCAGTACCGGTGAATACTTTGTGAACCGAATGATCGATATGGGCATCATTCTTGAGCTTGATCACACCGGACCGCTAGCTCGAAAGCGCATCCTGGACATTGCCGAGGAGCGGGGCGTGCCTACGGTAACCGGGCATACCGATGGGTTCCATGACGGCAACTCGAGCCAACGAATCATCAATCAAGGCGGTATTGTTTCGCGCTTTGCGGATGTGGACTCCACACGCTACATCGGGTTTTCGCAGGACCTGGCAGCCGGGTACGCCCGGCGTGATGGCAACTCCGCTCTTGCAGTTACGGGGCTGGGCACCGACATCAATGGCCTGCATCTGCAGGCGCCGCCCCGGGAGGATGCCGCGGAAAATCCGCTGCCGTACCCCTTTACCTCGTTCATGGGGGATGTGGTTTTTGACCGGCAGGTAACCGGACAGCGGGTATTCGACTTTAATGTGGATGGGGCCGCTCACTATGGTTTGTACCCGGATTATCTCGCTGATATCCAGATGCAGCCCGGAGGAACCGAGGCGCTTGAGGTCCTGTTCCGGTCGGCAGAAGCGTACTTGCAGCTCTGGGAAAAAGTCGATGCGAAACGACATTGATGACGGTGTGGGCGGGGTGGTACTACGATGAAAAATTTAAGCAGACGTGCATTGTTGACGGGAACGGCCGGATTGGCCTGTGCAGGCCTTTCGGGTTGCCAAGTGCACGATGGGAGCGCGAGATCGGTGTCGACACCCGGCAGGGGTGCCACAACCGTGCCCTTGGGAAGTGGGGGGCAACCCCATACATTGGCGGAGATTGCATCACTGGCCCGACAGCTGGGCGGCGGCGAGCCGATTGCGCTCATTGATCTGGCTGCTGTCGACCGCAATTGCGAGCTCTTACTGGACTGGAGTCGCCAGACCGGAATGGCATGGCGCCCTGCGTACAAAACCTTGCAGAGTCCCGAACTGCTCGCATATGTAGTCCGCAAGCTCGAACAGCCCCGGGTGATGATTCACCACCTGCGCAATCTCGAACCTGCCCTCAGCCATGTACCGCCGGGAACTGACTTTCTAATGGGTTACCCGCCGACGGTGGGGGAGTTACAGGCGTATCTGGCCGGCGAATATGCTCCTCGCGATGCGGACTATCGACTGAAGGTCAATATTGACTCTCTCGAATTATTGAACGCCCTGGTGGAGATGATTCCGCAATATCCGCGCATGTCACCGCTGGAGATTGTTCTGGAGGTTGATAGTGGTGGGCCGCGTGGCGGTTTGCTGCCTGGCGAGGAACTGGGCGAAGCGATCACGTTGCTGAGGTCGCAGCGCGACCGACTGCTCGTCAATGCAGTGCTATGTTACGACGTGCTCGCTGCAGCTGATAGCAACCCTGCTGTGCGCGCTATGGCGGCGCGACAGGCTCAAAGCATCATGCGGTCCGTGCAGGCACAGCTTAGCGAGTCGGCTGCGGATATTATTGATGTGCCCAATCTGTTGCTCAATGGTCCTGGCTCTGCCAACTACCGCAACTGGGGCAGCGACTCTCCAGCCAATGAATTCTCCGCAGGTTCGGCCGTCTTGTTTGCCAATTATCTCGACGCCTACGATAACGGCGAATTGCATAAAGCCATGTATATGTGCGCACCGGTTGTGCGGCAGCCTTCCCGAATGCTGCTAGGGCTGCCGGTTGACCCGGCAGCCCTGGGACTGCAGATCACCTTCATCAAGGCGGGGGGGTGGCCAACCGGCAATAACGCAACCATGAGCAAATTGGCATACCCGAGCGGCTTACAGGAGGCGCCACCGTATGGCCGTGGGGCCAATAGTTCGGGAATGATTTTTTCACCACCGGGGGCGCTTAAATTAGGTGACTACGTTGTGGAAACTGCCGAGCAGTTGATGGAAGGCCAGAATTACTTTGGTACGTTGACGGTTGTTCGTGAACAAGAATGGCTCGGAGATTGGCCTACAGTGCCACTTTGGGGGTCTTAGCGGGGTGCGGCGTGGTGACTGTCATAACGTCGATACCGAGGTGGCATGAAGCGCTTTGATTAGCGGACATTTCACCTGGCCGTTGCCCGGGACGCTGGAGCACTTCTTCACCAGCGCCGACAGGGCCGTCTCCATTCGCCGCAGAGATGCGAGGCGCTGTTGCACCTCCAGCAGGTGAGCCCTGGCCAGTTCCGAAATGGCCGCGCAGTTCGCACCGTCCTCCAGTTGAAGAAGCTGCAATATCTCGTCAAGGCGGAAGCCCAGTTTCTGCGCTGACTTGATAAAAGCAAGCCGTGACATGTCTTCATTGGTGTAGCGGCGGATGCCGCCTTGCGGTCGCTCCGGTTGCGTCATGAGCCCGCGACGCTGGTAGAACCTGATGGTCTCGACGTTGACGCCAGCAGCGCATGCAAGAGCCCCGATTGTCATCCGATTCTGATTTTTAGCTGTCATGTTGACTCCGTACCTCACTACGGTAATAGCCTATGACCTATTGACGTGCGAGGCGAGATGAAATGGGCGATGAAAAATGGAAAGCGCGTGGCGCGCTCGCCGCCGGAGGCGTTGCTGCTCTTCTGGCTTCGTCTTGCTGTCTGGGGCCCCTCCTGCTTGTCTCGTTAGGCTTGTCTGGGGCTTGGGTCGGCAGCCTTGGCGCGATGGAACCATACCGGCCGTTGCTGATCGGTCCGTCGATCACGGCGTTGGCATTCGCCGGGCGCAGCATATTCCAGCCCGCCCACCGTTGCGAGGGGGGCGCCATTTGCTCGTCGCCCCGAGCTCGACGGGTTTACCACATCACCTTCTGGGTTGTTGCCGTACTTGTGATGACAGCCATCGGGTACCCCTTAGTGCTGCCCATGTTTTACTGAACGAGGACTGTTATGAAAATCTCCCTGCTCACACTTTTACTCGTATCAACCTCAGCCTGGGCCGAAACACAAACCGTCACGCTCGATATTCCGGGTATGACCTGCGCCGCGTGCCCGATCACGATCAAGAAAGCTCTGACGCGTGTTGAAGGTGTCGCGATTGCCGAGGTGAACTACAAGACACGCGCTGCGACGGTCACATTTGACGATGTGCAAACAAACGCTGAAACCATCCGGCAGGCCACAGGCAACATTGGCTACCCATCAACGATCCGGGTGCAGCAATGACGAAATGCCCAGAAGTGTTCGAGCCGTTTTCCACCATTACCTGCCCGCAGTGCGGCTTCCAGTCAAAGGATGAAATGCCGACGGAAGCCTGCCAATACCTGTACGACTGCAGGGGGTGTGGCGCTGTCATCCGGCCGCTTCCCGGCGATTGCTGCGTGTACTGCTCCTTCGGCGATGTGAAGTGCCCGCCGGTTCAGACAGATGGCAAGTGCTGCGCATAGCGGTTCCAGGTTCAGTCCGCCCCGGCCCAATCTTTCAGTGCTGGCGCCACCCAGGGGGCGGTGAGTCACTCCGAGTTTTGCACGGGGTATAAAATTACCGGATGCAAGGAGACTCCCGCACGCTGTTGCGTGCCTGGGCATGGTGTCGATGACAACCATTGGCCCGGACAACTTTCAGGCGCACCCTGCACCGCACGGTATGACCCTGTATTACTGGCCCTGCAGCCTGTTGCTGCTGGCCCGCTCCCTGCTGCTGGATCGTCCCACGGGACCATTGGCTGCGACCCTGCGCATCGGTTGTGCCAAGCCCTACATGATCGAAGTGGGGGGGCACCGGATCACCACGAGGGTTTCCCTGGTGGCACCGAAAGCGCCGCGCAAGCGGATCGCCGCGATCGACAGCGAAATGGCCCTGTTTTATTTGCCACTGGATCGCCCGGAGTACGCCGGGGTTCGATCCATGCTGGCTGACCGGCAACTGCTGGAGTTGCCAGTCGAGCGTTTCGCGCCGGTGATTCCGGAGCTGCGCATGGCCATGCGCGAAGTGTTGTCGGCCGAGCGCATCCATGCGCTGGTGCGGCAGGTGATGGAACTGCTGACCGAACAGCCGTTTGAAAACCCGGTGCCGGACCCGCGAGTGATCAAGGCGTTTCAGGTTCTGGACGACATGCCGTTGAACGAGGTCAGTCTGGCTGCGGTGGCAGCGCAGGTGCATTTGTCGCCTTCAAGGCTGCGCGAGATTTTTCGTCAGCAGACCGGCTTCACCATTCCTGACTACGCGCGCTGGCGTGCCGTCTGGCGCGCCTCGTTCTTCTGGAAGCGCGGTCTGACGATGACGGAAGTGGCGCACCGCGCCGGTTTCCATGACCTGGCTCATGCCGACCGCGCTTTTCACGAACTTTTCGGCATGAACCCTTCGGCCGTGGTCGACCCCAAGTATGTGACGCTGGTGAACTGCGGCCCGCCTGGTTAAAGCGGGGAACGGATCTGCGCGCGCGTCATCTGCATGATGTCGCTGATGAAATCGCGATGAGCCTGGACGGCGCGCGAGAGTTGCTCCGGGGGGATGCGGTCTGGCGTGTCGCGTTCGGTGTGATAGTGAGGCGTGGCCATGGTCAGGTTGACGCTGGGCACATCCAGCAGACCAATCGCGCCTTCAAGATCCCCGTTGGCATTGACCTGCGGCACGGTAGGCAGGGGCACGGCAAGCAGGCCGTAGCGCAGTAAATGGGGGCTGAAAGTCCGCAGCAATGCCGGGTGCTGAGTGGTGAACAACGCGCGTTCTTCATCACCCGGCCGTTCCAGGCTCAGGCCCAGCATGTCGACGATGCCCCCCAGTGAAACGTGCTCTTCGGCCTGTGCGGCCAGATGGTCGAGGTTGACGAACAGATCCAGTTCGGGGATCAGATTCTGGTGGGTGCTGAGCCAGTGGGTGATGCCTCCATGGGGGTATCCGGCGTCGTGCCCGGTCACACCGAGAAAGGTCATGTCGCGCGGTCTTTCACTTTGCGGCAGCGCGGCGAAGTGCTCGGCCAGGCCGATAAGACCGGAAACGCCGGTGGCGTTGTCCAGCGCACCGGAAAACCAGGCGTCGTAGTGTGCGCAGATCAGGATGTGACCGTCTTGTGCGCCGGAGCCGGGCAGGTGGCCGATCACATCGTGGGTCAGACCGTCTTCATGCTGGGCTTCCAGGTTCCACTGGATCTGCCCGCTGTTGCGCGCCGCCTGGCGCAGGCGTGCGAGGTCCTGGGCACCCATCTGAAATGCCGGGATGGGGTTGTTGTCGAGGTGGTTCTGGCTGGAGCTTGTTGGGCGGATCAGGTTGTCTGGCGCGTCCGAGGTCACGAACATGGCCACGGCCCCGAGTTCCGCGGCCCGATGGTAGGTATCGGGATAGCTGGCGAACACATTGAGCAGCGCTTTGCCGGTGACCACCACGGCCTTGCCGGTGAGGTCCTGGGCCAGCAATTCCAGCTCCGAGCCGAAGCCCACGTCGACCATTTCGGCGGTGCCCCTGCCGCCGTGGCTGGACCACAGCGGAAAGCTTTTCATCGGCACCTGCTGATCGCCCTCCATCAGGCTGACCGACCAGTCATCAAGCTGCCATTTGCGGAAGGCGTAGGCGTCAATGTACGTGTCCAGCCCGGCCTCCGTAAGGCGGTCGGCCAGCCAGCTGGCAGCCAGTTGCTCAGCGGGGTAGCCGGCCCATCGCGGCTGAAAGCCACACAGCTCCTCGACCCAGCGGTGCAGTCGCTGTGGTGCCATGGGATCAAACTGACTCCGTGCGCTACTGGCCGTCTCGCGGCCTCCCTGGCCCTGGCATGCGCTGATGAGGCCGGGCACAGCCAGGGTCCCGCCGGCAGCGACCAGGCGGCCGAGCAATTGTCGGCGCGAGAGGGAAGGTTGCACATCATTGTGGGTGTGGTGGGTCATGCGCCGGTCCTCGACATCGTGATGGGGCGGCGGCGCAAGGTGAGGGCCGCCAGGGTGAGCAGGAACAGGGTGAATGGGCCGCTGGCACCGCCGCGTCCGGTCACATCATGGGGGGGTGCTAATTCGGTCATGCGGGTCGGGGTGAAAGCGGTCTCCAAAAGCCACTCGGCAATTGCCGGTGCGGCCATGTCGGCGGTTGGCGAGTGCTCGGCCGGCCAGCGTTCGTAGGTCACGTCATAGCCACGCTGGCGGTATTCCATGACCAGCTGTTCGGTGAACGGGAGCAGTGCCACGCTGTCCAGAAGACCAGCATCGATGCGGATGGGCAGGTCGCGGCGCATGGGCAGCAGGCGCACATCATCCTTGCGCAAGGCGCTGCGCATCTCGGCCACGCCCTGATCGCCATTGGGACCTTGCAGGGCATGTGGCGACAGTCCCCCCCAGGATTCAGCGCTGGCCAGATCCTGCAGGCACAGGCGTTCAAGGTCGGGCCACAGGGCGACAGCCTGGTCCGACAGGCCGCCCTCGAGCAGCAGAAAACGTTCGAACTCCGGATCCACGCTGGCGATGCCCTTCAGGACCAGTGCGGCCAGGGCCACGGCGACATCGATGGCGGGGCCGGTCAGCGGCAGCGGTTCGGCGGCGGTGATGAGGTTCTCCAGCTGGGTGACCGGCGTGATGGCCGCTACGGCCGCGAGATGCAGGCCGCGGGCCGGCGGGTGCAGACGGTTGCCGCTGTTAAGCGCGGCCACACCCCCTTCGGAATGCCCGGCAGCCGCCCAGTTGGGGCCGATCTGCGGCCACCGGCTGGCCACGGCCGAAGCCATGTCTCGCATGGCACGGGCCAGTGAATCGCCGCGCAGATAAGGGTGGGGGCCGTCCTCGCCAAGACCTTCGTAATCGGGTCGGGCCACTACCACACCGCGCTCGAGCAGTTCGGTGGCGAGGCTGTCACCCTGCTGCATACGGCGCAACTCGCTCGAGTCCGCGCTGCCATGGGTGGGGGCACAGGCGTCGGCGACTCCGGTGGTCATGTGGCCGTAAACCACCAGTGGCCATTGCCCGTCGGGGTATGGCTGGCTTTGTGGCAGCAGCACCAGGCCCGAGGCCAGCGCCGGCTCACCGTGCACATTGCGGGTGGTGTAACGCACGAACAGCGCTTGCGATGCGCCGGGTACCTGGCTGGTTGCGCCTGCGGGGTGTGTCTCCACGAGCACGCCGTGCTCCAGCCTCTGCCAGTTGCTGCTTTGCACCGGCGGTACGGCGGATTGCGGGGTGTCAGGTACGTTCTGCGCCGAGGCGTTACAGGCAAAGCCAGCCGCTGCGCTGGCCATGAGCAGCGAACAGAATTTGAAAACCACAGGTCTCCTCCGAGGATTTCGTGTTGTTGTGTGATTGGCGCAACACGTTACGGTCGGAGCCGCCCGCAGGCATAGTATGAAGTGACGGACTTGAGGCTGAACGGGAGCGGTGGTGCCATGTTGCGCCCTGGAGACGTGGTCGCTAAAGTCGCAATCATGGATGGGGCGGTAGCTCAGCTGGGAGAGCGTCGCGTTCGCAATGCGAAGGTCGGGAGTTCGATCCTCCTCCGCTCCACCAATACTCCTCACGGGCCTCGGGGCTGCCGTGTACGTTCGCCTGCCACGCGGCGGGGACGGCGGTCCATCGCTTTCAGCCGCCCCGCAAGTGGGTTGGCGCATTTGGTCAATCGCGCTGGCATCGAGGGTCAAGCCTGTTGGCTACCCGCTGCCGGACAATGCGCGTTGGAGAACCCGTCCGGGTTAAAGCCCAGGCAGAGATCTGGCAACCGCCGTCGCCGCCGCGCCCACGATGGGCAGAGTGCAATGGTGCCGCCTGTACCGGACAGAACCCGCAGCTGACCCCAGGGGCCGCTGTTTGCCATGGAGACAACACGACGATGAATGGACACCCTCTGAACCACCGCCGCAGGGCCCCGCTGTTGGTTGCGCTGCTGATGCTGCTTGCGTCCGTTGGTTGCAGTGAGCCGGGAGACAGGGAAACGCGCCTGACTGCCCTCAACCCGGCAACCAAACTCGCCAACCGCTGCGTGGTTCTGCAAGCAAGCGATACCGGCCACAGCCTGAGCCGGTCGGGGTCGTCCTATCGCACCGAGTCCGCAGGTGCGGACGGTGCTATGGGCTTCTGGCTGCGCCCGACAGACCTTGAGGGTTTCCTGTTGTTCGACGCCGAGGGGGGCTACCTCTCTACTGCCTCGGATGGGGAGAGTGTTGTCGCCCAAGAGACGGCCGGGCCCGAGTCCCAATGGCGGTTGCAGGCAGCTGACGCAGGCCGGTTTGTGATCCAGTCACGCCACAACGAGCGCTGGCTGGTCATGGGTTCGCAGGGGGAACTGCAGCTCTCCACGACGCCGGGCAGTGATTTTCAGCTGCCGGAAGCGACACGCTGTCTGCCATTCCCCGAGGCCGAACTGGGCGCGAGCGGGCAGCCGTTCAGCGGGCTGCAGTCCGATGGCAGCGTGTTTGGCATTGCTGACGCGCATACGCACATTTCGGCCTATCAACGTCTGGGCGGCCGCTTCATTCACGGTGATGCCTTTCATCCACTTGGTGTGGAGCACGCACTGAGTGACTGCTCGGAAAACCATGGCCCGGAGGGCAGCACGGATTTCGTCGGGCACTTCGTCCGAGATGGGCTGCCACTGGGCAGTCACGAGACGCCGGGCTGGCCTGACTTCCCGGGCTGGCCTGCGCACGACACCTACTCGCATCAGCAGACCTATTACATCTGGGTCAAGCGGGCCTGGATGGCGGGGCTGCGCCTGCTGGTCAACCACACGTCGGGCGATGAGCAGTTGTGCATGCTGAACCCGATTCGCGATACCAATTGCGATGAAATGGACCAGGTACGACGCCAGGTGGCCGGCATGTATGCATTGCAGGACTACATCGACGCCCAGAACGGAGGGCCGGGGGAGGGCTGGTTCCGCATCGTTACGGCGCCGGGTCAGGCACGCGCCGTCATCGAGCAGGGCAAACTGGCGGTGATTCTGGGGATCGAAGCTTCGAAGCTGTTCAACTGCGGCGAGTTTCTCGATGCACCGGAATGTGGAACCGCGGAAATCGACGCGGGGATTGATGAGTTCTACGACCTGGGTATTCGCAGCGTCTTCCTCGCGCACTGGTTCGACAACGCCTTTGGCGGTGCCGGGCTCTTCGACCAATCCGAGTTGACGCTGAACGCACTGAACAAGCCGGAAACCGGGCACTACTACCGGGTCGAAGATTGCCCCGAGCCCGACATGGGTGCGAACCTCGAGTCCTTCGTCACGCCGGTTGAGGGGGATAACCCCATCGCCCAGGCGATCAATGAGGCGTTATTGCTGGCGGTTCCCAGCTACCCGCCGGGCCCCCATTGCAACGCCAAGGGGCTGACCGACCTTGGAGACTATGTGGTCCGGCAACTGGCCGCACGCGGCATGATCATCGAAACCGATCACCTCGGCGCCAAGATGAAGAACCAGGTCCTGGACATCGTCGAGGAGCTGGATTATCCGGTGGTTTCCGGGCACTACCATGCCGGTGGCATTTCTTCGCCCAGCCAGCACCGGCGCATTCTGGCCCTGGGGGGCATTGCCGCACCGATCAAGCCGCGCGCCGATGATTACCCGGCGCACGTCCGCGACCTGGAAACCCTGCGCAGTCCGCAGCACTACTTCGGGGTGCCCATGTCGACGGACAGTGGCGGGATTGCGTCATTGCCGGGTGTCCCGCGTGAGGACGATGTCAAGATCAGCTACCCGTTCAAATCCCATGACGGGAAGGTTGTCTTTGAACGTCAGGTCACGGGGAACCGCAGCTTTGATTACAACGCCGAGGGCATCGCCCATTACGGCCTGTTCGCGGAGTGGATTCATGCCGTTGGCTTGACGGAGGACGGGGACAATGCGCTGAAGCAGCTGTTCCGTTCGGCCGAGGCATACCTGCGCATGTGGGAGCGAACGGGGCAGAAGTAGGCGTGGCCCGGGCGTTGCGGGCGGGTTGGGCTAGTTGCTGGTGTTGGCAGCCGTTGCCGGTTTTCGGGCCTGGCTCCAGTCGATGGTCGTGACGCCGCATGCGGTGCCGCGATTGTCGGTCCACCGCGTCAGC
>JBFHON010000037.1:0-14677 GCA_041593295.1 Oceanococcaceae bacterium
CTGAGGGATGTAAGAGATAACCGTGACCCCGATGTGCCTCAAGGCCCATCCACAAGGCTTCACACCCCTCTTTTCCACGTCACAAACCGAAAGACAGACGCCGTAAGTGACTGGTTTTATTGATTAATCAACCTTCTCAGGTCTGGTTGAAAATCCCCGTGTCGGCGGTTCGATTCCGTCCCTGGCCACCATAATATCCCTGACATTTTTGACCCCACCAAGGCTCTACCTGAACGCTTTGCAAGGCAATCGCCTGCATCAGGACAAAGCGGAGTCGAGAGTCATCAAACCGCAATAAAAAGTTCTTACTGTGGCCGGCCTCACCCCTTCCGGCTGGACCACTAATGAACCCGAAACGCCTTTTTCTGACCCTTGGCCTGGGGCTGCTCGCAGCCTGCGGCAACCAGACAGAACTGGCCTCGCTGGGGTCCTCCGATGGCCCGGTGACACTGGCAAACCCGCAGGTCGGCACCAAGGTGCAGTTTCTGCTGATTGGCGACCAGGGAACACAGCAGCAAGACCAGCTTGATGCCGCGCAGGCGATGCTGAAGACCTGCGAGGAGATGAACTGCGACTTCGTCGTTGCACTTGGCGACAATATCTACAACGTGGGGCCGATCGTCGGCACGGATGACCCCCAGTTCGATCTCGCCTTTGAAATCCCGTACGCGGATTTCGACATTCCCTTCTATCTCACGCTGGGCAACCACGACAACGGCGCGACCGGGCACCTGGTCGTGAATGGTGACCACGAAGTGGCCTATACCTACAAGGAAGGCACCAGCGGCAAGTGGAACCTGCCCAGTCGCTATTACAACGTCGCCTTTGGCGATGGCCTGGTGGAAATGTGGAGCCTGGATACGGACACGCTGACGGCTGGCGACAGCCTCAGCGGCATTCGTCTGGGTTCCGAGGTGATGTATTCCCGTGATGCGCAGGTGGCCTGGATGCAGGAGTCCATCGACCAGAGTGATGCCACCTGGAAGATCGCCTTTGGCCATTACCAGTACGCAACGGAAGGCTACAAGGGCGACGGCAATGCCTTCCAGAAGGAAGCCCAGGAAGAGTTCATGTGCGACAAGGTGCAGTTCTACCTGTATGGCCACCAGCACCAGCTACGCTGGGAAGCACCGCAGGCGAGCTGCGGCCGTACCACCTTTATCAACAGCGGCGCCGGTGCGCGCGGCGTCCACGAACCCGGCTTCCCGCAGGACCTCGGCATCGAGGAAGAATTCACCTACGAGGATGAAACGGCGGCGTACTGGTGGCTGGAATTCACCGCTACGGAAATGACGGCCATCGCCTATGCCACGAGCACGGACGACACGACCACGGCAACCGAGATCTGGCGCACCACGCGATCGCTGACCGAACTCGGCTGGTAATCAGCAAGGGCGTCGCCCGGGATCGCCCGCCGCCGCGCGATCAGGCGATGCCCGGCTCCGGGCTGGCACTGCGCTTTACCGCTACAGTGGTGACACGCGCGCCGACAGTTTCCTCGGCGACCAGGGTTACTCCGCTGCAGTGCCGAGACGCCCCCACCACGGCAGCACCACCCGCGGCGTCACGCAGCAGCTGATCAAGGGTCTGCGTGGGCTCGCCGTCGATGGCCACCCCATAGGAACGGCTCAGCGCTTCAATCGTTGTCATGCCCTTGAGCCGGATGACGGCCCCCTCGGGCAGGACTTCGCTGCTGATTGTCGCCACATCCGACAGCACGTGATCAACGATCGCGCGTGTCCCTGGACGCAACACCACGAACAGGTGGTCACCCGCCAGCAGGCGGGTCGATCCGCGTGGGGGAATGATGGCACTTCCCCGCGTGATCATGGCCACAACGACCCCGTCGGGCAGGGCCGTTTCCGCCAGGCGGCGCCCCACCACACGCGACTGTTCTCCGACGGTGTACTTGACGATGTCACCGTCGACATCGTTGAGGGAGGTGATTTCGAGCGTCGCTGCCGGCACCGGCGGCGCAGGCTCGGTCAACCCCAGGCGGCGGGCAACGTACGGCAGCAGTGACCCCTGCAGCGTCGCTGAAATCAGCACGACAAAGAACACCACGTTGAACATCAGCGGCGCATCCGGCAACCCGAACATCAACGGGAAAATGGCCAGGATAATCGGCACCGAGCCGCGCAAACCGACCCAGGACACCAGCGACATTTCCCGCAGGTTGTAGCCCAGAGGCCCCAGCAGCAGCCCCACCGCCAGAGGCCTTGCCAGCAGAATCAGGACCGAGGCAATGATGAGCCCCTCCAGCCAGACATCGAGCAACGCGCTGGGGTTCACGAACAGGCCCAGCAGAACAAACATGGTGATCTGGCTGAGCCAGGCCACGCCATCATGAAACAGCAGCGTGCCCCGCTGAAACACAAAGCGCCCATTGCCGACCACGACTCCGGTGATGAATATGGCCAGAAACCCGCTGCCCTGCAGATTGGCAGCCAGCCCGAAGGACAGCAGCCCGCAGGACGCCACCAGCACGGGGTAGAGGCCCGCAGAATCCAGCCGAATGCCATTGACGATTCGCAACGCGATACGGCCCATCAGAAGCCCCACCGCCGCACCAATCCCCATCTGCAGCGTGAAGAGCTGCAGCAAGCCCAGCCCCAGTGGCTCGTCGTTGACCAGCACTTCCAGCAGGCCGACCGTGAGGAAAATGGCCATCGGGTCGTTCGACGCACTCTCGATTTCGAGCATCGACTTGACCCGCGCCTGGATGTGCACCCCGGCATTGCGCAACAGCGAAAACACCGCGGCGGCATCGGTCGAGCCCACAATCGCCCCCAGCAGCAAGCCCTCGACCAGCGGCAACTCCAGCACCCAGGCTGCCGCCAGCCCCGTCACCCCGGCAGTCACGGCAACGCCGACGGTAGCCAGCAGAGCCGAGGGCTTCCAGGTCGCCCTGATCGACGCCATGGGCGTCCGCAAGCCCCCATCAAACAGAATCATGGCCAACGCCAGGGTGCCCAGACCATGGGCCACACCCGGGTTGTCGAATGCGATACCGACCCCGTCTTCGCCTGCAAGCATGCCGACCAGCAGGAACAGCACCAGCACCGGCAGCCCGAGCCGCACCGACGCTTTGCTGGAGACAATCCCGAGCAGGATCAGGCTTGCTGCCAGCAAAATGATGCGGTCGATCGTAAACATGCGTTCTCTTTCTCGAGCGGGGAGTGGTCAGGGTACAAGGCCACGCCATCTGCGAGCGTGCCAGCGCAGCAAATGGACCGCACCCCATACCAAAGTTGCATTGCCAGTACCCCTTCAAGGTGGGATCATCTGCTCACACGACACTTGTCACGTTCCGGTCGCAGACGCGCTGCCGCCCTCCGGGGCCGCTAACTAACGTACTGCTCGCCGCCGGCGTTTGCCAGGGGTCGACAATCAAAAGTGGCGACTGCGTATCGCCCACATGGCTGGAGACAATCAGATGACTTTCGACTACCGAACCGGGCTTGGCGCCTGTGTGCTGCTGCCCGCAATACTGGGCTGCCAATCCCAACAGCCGCCCCTGGCAGAGACACGCACGCAGGATGCGCTCGCGCCCGTCGAGTACAGCGTGCAAACCTATGTCCCACGGGCCACCTGTCGCCCGGAGGACCGCCCGGAGCAGGGTCTGCAGGGCCAGGTTTCCCTGGTCGAACGGGTGGCCGGCTACAGCGGCAGTTCCTGCAACCTGGACCTGGTCAGCCAGTACGAAGGCGAAGGGGCCAGCTGGATGCACGCGGCCTACAAGGACTGCGCCTACTACGGACAGGCCTATGCCGTGACGGCGATTTCGTCGCCGGACACCCCCCGGGCCACGCTGCTGCGGCCGGGCACCGTGGTCATGGATGTGCGGGACTCGACCGCCCCGCGTGACGTCGGCCGTCTGACCACGATCTCGATGCTGGACCCGTGGGAAGCCCTCAAGGTGAACACCGCCCGCGGACTGCTGGCGGCGGTCAACGGCACCAGCGCTGGCGGCGGCCCGGAGTTCGACGTGTATGACATCTCGAAAAACTGCGCGGAGCCCGAACTGCTGTTCAGTGGCCCGTTACAGGACTCCACCGTCATCGGCCACGAGGGCGAATGGGCGCCGGACGGGATGACCTATTACGGCGGCGACCTCAACCAGGGCCAGTACTACGCCATTGATGTCTCCAACCCCGCCGAGCCGGAGTTCATCACCAAATTCACGCCACCCGTCGGGGTGCACGGGCTTTCGGTCAGCCCGGATGGTCGCCGCGGCTTTGTCACCCTCTCCGGGCAGTCACGCAACGAAGGCAATAACACCAACGGCTTCGCCGTCTACGATTTCACCCCGATCTCCACGCGCGCCAACGACCCGACACCGACACTGCTGGCCGAGGTGTACTGGGACGACGGCGCCGTCGCCCAGCACACCATCCCGGTGAAGATCCGCGGCCGGGAATACCTCATCACCGTTGATGAGCTGGGCTCCGATGGCACCAATGCCATTGCCTCCCGTCAGGTCACCTGCGGTACCGACCGGCTTGCCTATGGCATCCCCCGAATTTTCGACATTTCGGATTTGTCGGATATCCAGCTGGTGGCCAAGCTGACGCTGGAGATCAACCAGCCGGAAAATTGCGAGGAAGCGGCCATGGATACCACCGGGCTGATCCTGTTCGGCTACGACAGTCACTATTGCCAGGTCGACAATCCCGAAGACGCCAAGATGCTTGCCTGCTCGTACTTCAACTCCGGGCTGCGTCTGTTCGACATCTCGAACCCGCATGAAATCATCGAGATCGGCTACTACAACCCGGCCATGAAGCCAGGCCAGAAAGGCGGCTCGACCTACAACATCACCGGCAACTGCTTCGGTGCGGACTGGACCTCGTCGCAGCCTTACTTCCGGCGTGATCGCAACGAAATCTGGCTGACCTCCCAGTGCGCCGGGTTCCAGGTGCTGGCCATCGACCCGGGCATCATTCCCCGCTAATCATGAAGATGCGTGTCCTTGCTGTTGCCGGGTTCAGCCTGGCCATCGGTCTCGCCGGGGGCATCAGCCTGAGCGAGTGGCTGCGACAGACAGCCGCCCCTGCACCACCGGCACAGCCCTCGCCCCCCATCGCTTCGGCCATCGACATCGGCTACGCCCAGGCCATGCTGGTTCACCACCGGCAGGCGCTGGTACTGGCAGGACTGCTGCAGGACACCGAGTCACTGCACATCCGCCGCTACGCACGCAGCGTGTTGCGGAGCCAGCAAAGCCAGTCGGACCAGCTCACCGGCTGGCTGATCGGCCAGGGCGCCCCGCTGCTGCCCACCAGCGGCGGGCTGATGCAGTGGCTGGAGCAGGCGCGCCCGCAGCTCACAATCCCGGAAATCCTCTACCTGCAACGTTGCAGCTCGGCACCCACCGGCATGGTGGGCCTGCTCGCGCCGGCGCTCATTCGCCCGCTCAGCCAGCCCTCGATGACACCGGCAGCCCGGGAACAGCGTTTTCTGGAATTGATGATTGCTCACCATGACGGCGCGCTGGAAATGTCTGCCCCTGCAGCGCGCCTGGCCACCCATCCCTTCGTGGCCAACCTGGCGCGCAGCATCCTGGAGGAACAGCGAAAGGAAATCCAGTGGATGCGCTCGGTGCTGGAAGACACCGGCAATGCCGCTCCAGAGCGTCAATCACCGGCCGAAACCTGACCGGGGAAAAGTGCAGCTGGAGGCTCTGCTTGAGGCTTCGCGGGCAATATTTGCCCTTGCTGGCGGGCAACCGTTACCGCAAGCTGGCAAAACATGACCCGCCTGCCCGCCCCCATGCCCGCAACTCTGACCCGCATCTCCCGCACCGCGCTTTTCTTGCTCCTGATCGCCCTTGGTAGCTGCAGCCTGGACAACAGCAGCGTGCCCACCGGTAGAGACCAGCCGGGAACCACTGCGGGCCCGGTGGCGATCAAGACGCTGTCGAACCGGCCCGACCTGGTCAGCGGCGATGATGTGCTCATCGAGGTGCAGGCCGAGGGCGCGGTCCAGCTTCTGCTCAATGGCCAGGACATCTCGGAACGGCTTCACCGCGATGAGACCGGGTCGCTGCTGGCACTGGTGACGGGTCTTGCGCGAGGCGAAAACCGCGTGCGGGCTGTCACCCGTGAAGGCGCCGCCGACATTGCCATCACCAACCACCCGCATTTCGGCCCCGTCTTCTCGGCTGGTCAGCACCGTCGGAATGGCTGGGAGGACTGCGAAGCCGGCGTACCCAGCCCCCAGAATGACTGCAACATGGATGTGGTCTACCGCTACTACTACAAGCCGGACAACCCCCTGCAGCTGGGCCTGACAGAGTTCGACCCGGGTGCGGGCATGCCTTCCAACGTGGCACAGACAACCACCGACCAGGGCGAAACCCTTCCCTTCATCGTGCGCCGGGAAGATGGCTTCCAGGACCGCGACCGCTACACGATCATGGTGCTCTTCAAGCCCGGGGAAGAATGGGATGCCTGGGCACCGCAAAGCCAGTGGAACCACAAGCTTTTCATCCCCCACGGCGGTGGCTGCGACATGTCCTTTGAACCTTCCCAGCCGCCGCTGGGCGACAGCGTCTCTGGCAGCGTTCCGGGAGGCCCGGAAAGCAGCTACATCACGGCCCTGGGGCGTGGGTTCGCAGTCCTGTCCACCGCGCTGAACAACAACGGCCACAACTGCGATGTCGTCCTGCAGGCCGAGTCCATGGTGATGGCCAAGGAACGGCTGGTCGAACAGTACGGCAAGCTGCGCTACACCATCGGCACGGGCTGCTCCGGTGGAGCCATCACGCAGCAGACGGTCGCCAATGCCTACCCGGGTGTGTACCAGGGGCTACTGACCACCTGTGCGTACCCCGACAGCGTGTCACCCGCTGTGCAAGCCGCCGATTACAACCTGCTGCGGCGTTACCTGGAAAACCCCGCCGGCTGGGCCCCCGGCGTGCTGTGGTCGCCACATCAGTTTGGGCTTGTCGAAGGGCACATCAGCCATGTCAACGCCGTGGCCATGGACGAGCTGCTGTACAAGCCTGCAGTCACGGTGGACGACGGCTGTGCCGGGGCCGAAACCTATGACGCCCAGAACAATCCGGACGGAGTCCGCTGTGGCGCGATCGAGTGGTACCGCCACATCTGGGGCACCCGGGAAGTCGACGCCAAAACCGGAGACCGCAAGATACAGGTCACCAACATTCCGGCTGGCAACAAGGGCATCCAGTACGGGTTGCAGGCATTGCAGACCGGCCAGATCACGCCTGCCCAGTTCGTCGACCTGAACCTGAAAATCGGCGGCTTCGATTTCGACATGCTGCATCAACCCGAGCGCACACGCTCCAGCGAAGAGGTCGTTGCGGCGGCGTTTCGCGGGGGCGCAGGGAATGTGGGAAACAACCTCGATACCGTGGCCATCATCAATTTTGTAGGCCCCGACCCGGGCGCAGCCCATGATGCGCTGCATGCCTGGTGGACACGGTGGCGCCTGGACCGTGAGCACGGCCATCACGACAATCACGTCATGTGGGCCGGCCCGGTCGCCTTGATCGGCGACCCCTATTTTTTCGAACAGGGGCTGGTTGAAATGGACCGCTGGCTCCGCGCTGTCGAGAACGACAGCCGTGACCTCCCCCTGGCCACGCGCATCGTCGACAACAGGCCCGAAGACATTCACGACCAGTGCAGCGACGGCCTGGGCCATCGGGTCTCAGACGAGGTCTGCGTGGAACTGGTGCGCACGCCCTACGCCTACGGCACACCCCGTACGGTCGCCGGGGCAGATGAGTTTGCGATGAACTACGACTGTCAACTGAGGCCTTTTTCACGAGTGGATGATTACGGCCCCGTGCCCTTCACCGAGTCGCAATGGCAGCAACTGGAGGTGCTGTATGCCGATGGGGTCTGCGACTACAGTCGGCCGGGCCTCGGTGAAACCACCAAGACCGTCGCCTGGCTGAACTACCAGTCGGGGGACGGTGACATCATTGTCGGCGGCCAAGCCTTGCCTCCGGCCCGCTACCCCGCGGGCTGGGCGACGGCCGCTTTTGCCGACATGTGGGACTGAGGCCGGGCAACGCCCCCGACCCACCCCGACAGACGAACGCAAGCACCGCTCTCCTGTATCGAGTGATCACGCCATGACCCCAACAGCCTTCAGACTCACGCTGATCAGCACCTGCCTGACCCTGGCAAGCTGCGGTTCCGGATCCCCCCCGGCACCTCGCCTGCAGGACGCCAGCGCCAACCACCCCTACAGTTGCGTGGCACAAAGCCCCTATCTGGCCTGGGGCGAAGGCCTGCACCAGCCCTCCAGACAGCCGGTACCCACCGCTGCGGCGCGCAGCCCGGTCAGTTCGCAGCCTGCGTGCACCCGCAATGGACAATTCCGTTTCGGAGCCGCCCGTGCCGACATCACCGGACCTGCGGGCGGCAAGATACACATGGGCAACGAGAGCCCGGACAACTACTCGGCCGGAATCCACATCCGCCAGTACGCTCGCAGCTTTGTCATCGCCTCACCCTGCAACGGCAAACGTATCGCCATGGTGCTGACCGACACGGGCATGATGTTCGAGTCCGTGCGCCAGGCGGTTCTCGACCACATCGCAGCAGACCCGGAACTGGCAGCGCTGTACGGCCCCGAGAACGTCATGCTCAGTGCCACCCATACGCACTCCACACCGGGTGGCCAGGCGCACTACGAAGCCTACAATGCGCTGCGGCTGGGGCATGATCCGCAGACGTTTGCAGTGACCACGGCCGGAATCATTGCATCCTTCGAGCAGGCCCACCGCAACCTGGAAGCCGAGTCGCAAACCGGCCCGGTCTTGCTGGCCCAGGGCGAATTGCTGGGTGCCAACAAGTCCCGTGCCATCCCGGCGTACCTGGCCAACACCGCGGTCGAACGTGATCGCTACCGGGAAACCGGTGGCGGCGACATCACGACCAACCGCCTGATGACCCTGCTCCGCCTGCAGCGTCGCGATGGCAAGGAGGTGGGCAGCATCAACTGGTTCGCCGTGCACCCCACCTCCGATGCGTTGTCCGAATACGGCCTGGGCGCAGTGCCGATCAGCGGCGACAACAAGGGGTACGCCGCATACCTTTTCGAGCGCTTCAAGACCGGTACCGACGACGAACCCTTCGTTGCCAGCTTCATGCAGGCGGATGAAGGAGATGCGTTTACCCAGCTCTGGTTTGACGATGCCCAGCGGCGGGCCGAGCAGGATGTCCACCTGCCGGCAAATGAACCCAGCCCGGTTACGGTGGCCAATGGCCTGGCCCAGCTCGACAAGGCTCTGGCCCTGTACAGCGGCGCCGAAACGGCCTTGCAAGGGCCGGTTGATTACCGCTTCGGCCATGTGCAGATGGACCGCGTGGAAGTGAACGACCCGGCGGTGCTGGCCACGCTGGAACACCCTGCAGAGCTGGACTCCGGGATCAAGCGCACATGCACCGCATCCATGGGGGTGTCGTTCCCGGCAGCGGGCCATGGCGCACAGCCCGGAGAGCCCGGACTGTTCACCCCGGCCGGGGTGACCTGCCGTGACCCGGACTATGCGCAGGGTGTCATCAACGATTTCATGAACCTGATGGGCGGCAACGCGCCGGCATGGGCTTATGCCTACGCCGTCGGCTGCAACCTGCAGCACGTACCTGCCGGCGTGGACCTGGGCTGCCAGGCCGAGAAGCCGGTGCTGTTCGTGTTCGGCCCCCCGCTCAACATTTCCGCCAACGTGGTGCCGTTTCAGCTCCTGCGCGTCGGCAACCTGGCGATCATCGGCCTGCCCTGGGAAATCACCACCATGGCAGGGCGACGCATCCGCGATACCGTACTCGACGTGCTGCGTGATGACGGTGTCGATTACGCCGTCATCACCGGGCTGGCGAACGACTACGTCAGTTACCTCACCACGCGTGAGGAATACGCACTGCAGATGTACGAGGCGGCCTCCAACCAGTTCGGCCCCTGGTCACTGGCCGCGGTGCAACAGGAAATTCGCCGCCTGGCACTGGACATGCGGGACGGCAAACCGACCACAAGCGGCCCGCAGCCCCCGCGGACTACACCACGGGTACTGCAGGCGCTGCCCCCACAGGGTGTGGACGCCGCTCCACCCGGATCCCACTTCGGGGCCGTGCTCGAGGATGTGGCCGCAGCCTACGCACCGGGTGACACCGCACGCGCGGTATTCCAGGCATCCAGCCCCAACAGCGACCTGCGCACCGACGACAGTTTCCTGTTTGTCGAACGGCAGCAGCCGGACGGCAGCTGGGAGGTCATCTACCGCGACGCAGACCCGGAAACCAGCTTCGTCTGGCACTCGCAGTCACCGCAACCACAGTTCAATGCCAGCCCCGTATCGAGCGCGGAACTGCTGTGGCGAATCCCACGCAATACGCCCCCCGGAACCTACCGTCTGAGCTTCGAGTCCACCGCCCGCACCGCGATCATGCAGCAGGACTACCGGGGAGAGTCTCGGGCCTTCAGCGTGAGCGGCGCCACCGACACCTGCCCCTGAGGCCGCATCACCGGCGCACGGATGGCGCCGGGCATGCACGCGCCCAGGGCCCACGCCGGGATGCGAATCCCCGCCCGGGCAGCACCGCGGCGCGTGCCGCCCGTCAGGCAGCGCGCTGCGTCTTGCCCGCGCCGGTGGTGAGTTCCCCGTGCCGGGCATGGCCGACGTAAAACGCCGGCCTGGCGCCTGGGAAGGCCCAGAACGGCGTCATTTCCGAGGAAGGGAACATGTTCGGGAAACGCGCATCACGTTGCGACGGACCGGCAATGGTCTTTTCCTGCACCATCGAGATGTACTGGTCGATGGAATTTTCCAGCGTGTTCCCGTTGATGATCACCTCGGTGCCCAGCGTCCTGGCGTAATCGGCCACCCCGGCCGCAGCCGAAAGCTGTGGCGCGTACGCATCTACGGAGATGCCGTTTTCACTGGTCACCCAGAGACCCTCGGCCGTATGCGCAACGATGGAATGATTGCCCTCGGTATGCCCAGGCGTGTGCACCAGCGCGATGCCGTCACCCAGCGTGATGGAGCCATCGAAACAGTGCACCTTGTGTTCGGGAATCCCTCGGGTGCCGTCGGGGCAATACCAATCCGCCTGATAGGGGTTCAGGTCCCGGGCCGACTCCCACTCCCGCCAGTGCACCAGCAGTTTCGCGTTCGGGAACACGGCCTCGTGCTCGTCACTCCCCAGCCAGCGGCGACATTCCTGCGTGTGCAGGTGATCGTAGGTGAGGTAATCGATGTCTTCCGGTGCCAGCCCGATGCTTTCGAGAATGCCGGTCACGGTGCCATGACGCTTGATGATCAGGTTGGTCAGCAAATCCGGCGTGGCGTCCGCCAGACGGCGGAAGAACGGCGTTTCAATGTTGTGTTCGTAGTCCGATGGGCTGACCAGCAAGGTCTTGAGGCCATCGTCGGTATCGAACTGCACCACGAACATGCGGTTGCGAAGGTGCAGAAACTCCACGAAACGTTCGCGGGAAAATGCATTGCGCAAGCCATAGCGACTGGGGTACGGCACGGTGATGAGATCAAAGCTCTCGAAATAACGCACACACCGGCCCTTGAGAAAGTCCTGGCGAAAACTCTCGGCGGCGCTGCGGGTATCTTCGACCCGTGCCTGCTGGCCAGCAGCCTTGCGGCAGCCGTCGAAATGCGTGATCGGCGTGAATGACGTCATCAGAAGACTCCCCGTGGTTTCGGCTTCAATGCCGGAAGAGTAGCCGCATTACGCCCTCCGGGACTCCTTGCCGCCCGGTCACAGGCACGGCTTCCGTTCAGCGGTCGGGCGTGGGCTCTGCAGGCTCGCAGCGGCTTCGGCGCGTTCGACTGGCCGGCTTTCTCTGCGGTGACGACGCCCCCTTCGCACACGCGATGGGTGGCGTATCACCGGCCGGCAGGGGTTGCCGGGTGGGCTCCGGCAGAGCAATCGTCGGCACCCCGTGCCCCGGCGGCGCTAACGGTTCCGCCATGCGAGCACCCCCGAGCGCAGGGCTTTCCTGCTGAGCCGTCGCCTGCAGGGCGACCAGAAGCCCCACGGCCGCAACAGCCGCAGGCTTACTGCGCGACATGTCGTAGCAATTCCACATAGAACCCGATCATCCGATGATAGTCCTGAATACCGATGCGCTCGTCCGCTCCGTGGACACGGCCCTGATCATCGGCGGTGTAGGGGTACGGCGAGAAGTAATACCCGTTCTCGCGAACCCGCGCATAGTGCCGGTTGTCGGTGGTCGCCATGATGATCCCGGTAGACGTCAGCGCGTCGGGAAACACCTGGGCCGCAACCTGCGTGATCGCCTGCATGGCGTCGCTGTCGATATCCGACAGCGGTGGCGCCTCGGCCTGAAAGCCCGGCTCGAACCGGATTTCCACGCTGTCGTCGGCAATGACCTGGCGCACATGGGCGACCACATCGTCGGCATCATCACCCGGCAACAGGCGGAAATTCAGCACCGCCGAGGCCTGGCTCGGCAGCACATTATCTTTGACCCCGGCCATCAGCATGGTCGGGGCCATGGTGGTGTGTACCGTGGCACCGATGGTCGGGCTGGCCAGCAGCTGCTTCAACAGCAGGGGTTCGAACAGCCAGCGCTGCTCGATGGCCAACCGCGCCAGCCAGGGCATGTGCGGCGCGAGGTCATCCAGCATCCGGCCCACCGGCGGAATGATGCGTGCCGGCATCGGGTTATCGCTCAGCTTGGCCAGCGCCCGCGCCAGGGTCCAGATGGCCGTCTTTTCCGGGGGCGTGGAGCTGTGCCCTCCCTGCGCACGGGCCGTCAGCCGCAGGCTCAGGTAGCCCTTTTCGCCGGCCATGATGAATGCAATGGGCGCCTCCACCCCGTCGACCAGGCCCTGCGCTACCGCACTGCCCTCGTCCAGCGTGAACCAGGCGCGCACTCCCTGCTGCTCGAGATAGGCGGCCATGCCTTGCGCACCAACGGAGCCATCCACCTCCTCATCGTGACCGTGGGCGATCCATACGGTGCGGCGCGGTTTGAAACCTGCTGCCATCAGTCGATTGATGGCCTCGAGATGCGCCAGCGCATTGGATTTGTCATCCAGCGCCCCCCGCCCCCAGATGTAGCCGTCGGCGATGGCACCGGAAAATGGCGGGCGGGTCCACTCGCTCCCGGTTCCCGGGACCACCGGAACAACATCCCAGTGCGCCAGCAGGATCACCGGCTGCAGGCTGTCATCCGTGCCCGCCCAGCGGTAAAGGCGGCTGTGCCCGATGCCATCCACAGGCACCCGGTGCCGCTCCAGCGCGGGAAAGGCCCCTTTCAGCCAGGCGTCCAGCCTGGCAAAGGCCGTATCCGCCTGTTCACCACCAGCGCGCGGGTAAACCGTAGGTATCTGGATGACCTCGGACAGATGAGATGCCAGCGCATCCGCGCCGGCTGCGGCCTGCAGCGGCAGCACACTGGCAGCCAGCGCCAGGCCACCTGCCGCACGAAGCCAGAGCGGCAGCGCGCGCCGGGGCTTCCCGCTCATGGCGCAGCGACCGCTTCAGCGCCCACCGGTTAGCCGGCAACCAGGACCGCGCGCAATTCGCGCAGAAAGTTCTTGACGGTTGCCATCTGCTCCGGCCCGAGCCGGATCAGTGTTTTCTGCCCCCAGGAGCGCTCTTCAAGGTCAGGGTCGGCAAACTCGTAAAACACCTTCGGCTGGACGACCGGGATGGGGTAATTGACGACCGGCGTTTCCAGCAGATGGTCAATCACCGCGATCAGACGGTCATTGAAATAGGCATTCGGGTACCCGAGGCTGGTGTAGGCCTCCTGAAACAGCGGGTAGTAACGGCGGTACAGCGCTGCCACCTGCAGCGGGTCCAGCTGTTCCAGGACACTGACGTAGGGCGCATACCGCTGTGCATTGGCGGCCGTCAGATAGTGCACAGCCTTGGCCCCACCGGTACGGTTGACCGCTGGCTGCCCGGGCACATGCTCGACCGGGCGGTACTTCAGGCGGATCGGGTGCCGGTCCAGGTTGTCCAGGGTCACCACCAGATGACCAATCAATGCCTCGGGTACCAGAAAGTCCGGGATACCGGACTTGCCGAACAACGGCTCGGCCTCGGCCAGCAGCGGCGCGTCGCTGTCCTCCAGTGCCGGCAGCGGCTCCGGGGTGGGGACAACGGCAGCCGGGCCCGTCTGCGCATCCGCAACAGCCGGCGCGGCAACACTGCCCGAGCTGACTTCCGGTACCGGGTAACGAATCTTTGGCTCCGGCGTTGGCTGTGCAGGCTTGCCGATCACCTGCTCGACCCACTCTTCGGATTCGCTGCGACTGCGATCCTGCGAATACATGTAGCCGCCCACGATCAGCGCGAGCGCACCCAACCCGATGGCTATCCAGCCGCTGTTGTTCATCCCGAAATCCCTGTGTTCATGCCTATCAGCATACCGTGAAGCCGCGGATTCGCCTGCTCGCATCGCGCACCGAAACAGGCCCCTGAAGCCTGAGAACGTCAGCGGCGCCGTGAGTTCACACCACCCGGCCTGCAGAGCCGCAGAGCGCGAACACCCGCTGATTCCCAATGGCAGCCGCCCGGTTTCGCGGCTGCTCGGCTGCCGGCAGCGGCAGCACACGCCGTGCGCGGGGCTCGGTATACACTGCTTCCATCAGCCACTCTCCGGTTTGCTTGCCACACCGGGCACAGTCCGCTGCAACAGGAGGACGCAC
>JBFHON010000038.1:0-14262 GCA_041593295.1 Oceanococcaceae bacterium
AGTACGCCGTCAGCAGCTTCGACTATGGAACCTTCGCTGCAACCCTGAACTGGCGATATGGGCTCAGCACTCAGTGGACCACCGATGGTTCGCTGCTGGCGGGGCCGGGTGTCGGCATTCTGGAACTGGGAACGGCCGGCATACCGCTGGCGACGGTGCCGCTGCGGACCGACGGAGGGCTGGGTGCGTATCGGCTGGCCAGTGGGGAATCCGGTGTGCTGGCCCGGGCCGGGTTGTCCTGGCAGTCGCGCAGCTGGTTTGCCGATGTCGCACACCGGCAGGCGATTCCGGCCCGGGAGGTTGCCGGGGATTCGCAACTGCCGTACCGCCGGCGTCAGCTGGCGCGACTGGGTGTGCGGTGGGGGACAACCGCTTTCGCCATCAATTACATTCGTCGCGACCGGCCACAGCAGGATCGTTTCCGGCAGTGGATCCTGCGTGCCTCCTGGCGGCCCCGGCCTGGCCGTTGGGGGCAGCTCACATCGGAACTGTTCCGCACGGAAACGGGGGCGGAGGAACCCGCGGACACCGGGATCCGCGTGAACTGGATCTGGTCACCCCAGCCGCGACAACAGTCCCTGGCCTATGTGGAAGATGACGCACGCGGTGGTTGGCAGTACCAATGGATGCGCAAGGGTGATCTGGGGGCGCAGAGCAGCGTGCAGGGCCGCTACGAAGGGGATGGCCAGACCTATTTCGCGGGGGACTATGATCTGCAGACGTCCTTTGTCGGGGCCCGTGCGCGCGCGGTATCGAGTTCCGGCGGTGATCAGCTGTCTGCTGGCGTTCGCGGCACCGTCGGATGGATCGGTGGCACCGCGTTGCTGGGGCGTGACCCTGGCCAGGCGTTTGCGCTGGTGGACATCAACGGGCTGTCTGGCGTCACGATCTTTCGCGACAATCAGCCGGTAGCGGTCACCAATGCGGAAGGTGTGGCGCTGGTACCCGGTTTGCGGCCCTACCAGGCGAATCGCATTCACCTTGACCCGGTTGATATCCCGCTGGACTGGCGCCTGCCCCAGGCGCAGGTTACGGTCCGCCCCGGAGCCAATACCGGAGTGGTGGTGCCTTTTGACACCGCGCCAGAGCGCAGTGCAGCGCTGCGCCTGTTCCTGCGCCCGGGGGTGCCTGTGCCAGCCGGGGCAGAGGTCCGGCAGCCGGATGGCCGTTTGAGCGGCTATACCGGTGCGGAAGGGCGTGTATATGTATCGGGCCTGAGTGCGGGAGCGAATGTACTGGACGTGGAGTGGTCGCAGGGCGGGTGCTCCTTTAGGCTGGACTGGCCAGATGCGGAAGATGCCCCCTTGCAGGCAGTTCTGGGAGATACCTTATGTCGTTGACAGCATGGCGCCGCTACATGGTGGCAATCGCCTTTCTGGTGCCCCTGGGTGCGGGGGCGCAGGTGTTGTGCGGGACGCCGACCTGTGCCGTCAGCACGGGGGGGCTGTCCTTTGGTGCCGGCTACGATCCCTTTGCCGTGCTGCCGGATGACTCGGCAACTGGCACCGTGACGGTGGAGTGCACCGCAACAGCTCTGCTCCAGTTGTGCACCGTGCCCTATGACATCAGCCTGGATACCGGAGGCAGCGGCAGCTACGGCCCGCGCGAGATGAGTCAGGGCAGCAGCACCTTGCAGTACAACATCTACACCGACCCGACGCGTTTGCTGATCTGGGGGGATGGGATCGCCAGCGGTACACTCACAGTCAGCGGGGTGCTGTCCTTTCCGGCGTTGTTTGGTGGTACGCAGAGTGCGGATCATCAGGCCTACGGGCGAATATTTGCCGGCCAGGTGGTGGACTCCGGAAGCTATACCGATACGCTGACGGTGACCGTCAGCTACTAGTTCGGTGGGGCCGGTGCCGTGGTGGGGAGGGTCTTGCGCTGGCGCCCCCGCTGGAAGCGATACAGGCCGTTGCCGGCATAAATCAGCAATGCGGTCCAGATCAGTGCGAAACCTGCGGCCCGGCCCGGCCCGAAGGGCTCGCCATACACCAGCACGCCGATGCAGAGTTGCCCGGTGGGGGCAAGAAACTGGATGAACCCCACGGTGGAATAAGGGATGCGCTGGGCGCCGTACGCGAACAGAACCAGCGGGATGGCGGTGGCGATGCCACCAAAGATCAGGAATGCATCCTGCGGCCAGAGCTGGGCGCCAAAGTGCGTCTGCTCACGCAGCGTCAGGACGATGACCACAGCCAGTGCAGCCGGGAAGAGCAGGGCCGTTTCCACCGCAAGGCCGTGGATGGCGCCAACACCACTGGTCTTGCGCAGCAGGCCGTAGGTCCCGAATGACAGGGCCAGTGCCAGGGCAATCCAGGGCGGGCGTCCGAAGTTGAAAGTCAGCCACGCGACACCCGCAGTGGCGAGCAGTAGCGACACCCACTGCCAGCGGTTCAGGGTTTCCTTCAGCAGCACCGTGCCCAGTGCAATGTTGACCAGCGGGTTGATGAAATAGCCCAGACTGGATTCGACGATGTGGCCGTTGTTGACCGCCCAGATGTACAGCCACCAGTTGAGGCCGATCAGCGTGCCGCTGCTGAGCAATGACCAGCGTGTGCGGCGGTCGCTCAGCAAGGGGCGCCACCAGCGTTGACGCTGGAACAGCAACAGACCGCCCCAGACAAAGACGGCGCTCCAAAGCAGACGGTGGGCAATGATTTCCAGCGACGGGACGCTCTGTACCTGTTTCCAGTACAGCGGGAACATTCCCCAGATCGCGAAAGCCCCGATCGATGCCGCGAGGCCCCGGTTCATCGTCGTGCCTAGCGCGTGGTGGTATCGAGAGCGGCCAGACCCGTTCCGGTCAGGCGCCAGGTGGTCCAGTCATCCTCGGGTCGGGCTCCCATGCGCTGGTAGAACGCGATCGCGGGCTTGTTCCAGTTCAGCACACTCCATTCCATCCGTCCGCAGTCGCGTTCGCGGGCCTGCTGCGCAACCGCCCTGAACAAGGCATTGCCGACCCCGTGGCCGCGGAAATCCGGCTTGACATAGAGGTCTTCGAGCCACAGGCCCGGACGCGCCAGAAAGGTGGAGTAGCTGGGGAAAAAGAGCGCAAAGCCGATGGCCTGGCCGCCGGTATCGGTGGCCATGATGGCCTCGGCCGCAGGCCGCTCGCCAAACAGGGTCTCCCGCAGCATGGCGGGGGTTGCCCGCACGGCGGCGCTCATCCGTTCGTAGGCCGCCAGTTCGGAAATCAGGCCATGCAGCGCATCGCAGTCCTCTGCAACGGCAGGCCGCAGTGAGAAGCCGCTCATCCGCTGTGGCCCACGCCGCGATAGCGCAGCCCGGCCAGCTGCGCGACCTCGGCGTCCAGCGCATTGCGGCCATCAATCAGTACCGGCTGGGCCAGCGATTCGGCCAACCGTGTCAGGTCCAGTTCGGTGTACTCCGGCCACTCGGTTGCCAGCAGGATGGCGTCGCAATTTTCCATGGCTTCGTAGGTGTCATCGAAGAACTCGATGCCATCCTGCCCGGAGAAGGCGTTGCGGGCGTTTTCCAGAGCGATGGGGTCGGTGGCGCGAATGCTGGCCCCGCGCTCGATCAGCATTTCGCACAAGGCGGTGGCCGCCGAATCGCGAATGTCATCGGTGCCCGGTTTGAAGGCCAGACCCAGCACGCCGATCACCTGTCCACGCAGGACCTTCAGCTCATCCTGCAGCTTGTCCAGGATGGCCTGCCGCTGGCGCAGGTTGATCTGACGCGCCGCTTCGATGATCGGCATTTCATAGCCGTATTCGGCGGCAACGGCCTGCAGCGCCGTGGTGTCCTTGGGGAAGCAGGAGCCGCCCCAGCCGATGCCGGCATTCAGGAAGTGTGGTCCGATGCGGTGGTCCAGACCCATCACCCGGCTGACCTGCACGATGTCGGCACCGACGCGCTCGCACAGACCGGCCATTTCGTTGATGAAGCTGATCTTGGTGGCGAGGAAGGCGTTGGAGGCGTACTTGGAAATTTCCGCCGATGTCGGGTTGGTGGTGATCAGGCTGGGGCGCGGCAGCTTTTCCGGGCGGGGCAGGAACTGCGGTGGATTGAAGCTCTGCTCCAGCAGGGGCTTGTACAGGCGGTAGAGCCGGTCTTCGGCATCGGCAGCCAGGGTGCCAAGCACGATGCGATCCGGGTAGAAGCTGTCGGGGAGGGCCCGGCCTTCGCGCAGGAACTCCGGGTTGGAGGCGAGGTGGACCGTCGCTTCCACCTGGCGTTCGCGCAGCACCTTCTTCATCAGGTGGGTGACGCGCTTGTTGGTGCCGATGGGCACGGTCGATTTGACCACGATGACCGCCGTGCGGCCAGCCGGCAAATGCTCTGCGACCTCGATGGCTGCGGCCTCGACAAAGGTCGTGTCCGCTTCACCGCTGGGTTTGGGGGGCGTGCCGACGGCGATCATGATGACATCGGAGTCCTTCACGGCGCTGGCGGTGTCATCGGTGAACTGCACGCGCGGCTTGACCAGTGCCAGCAGTTCATCCATGCCTTCTTCATGAATGGGGCTGCGTCCGTTGCGCAACAACTGCAGCTTGCGCGGGTCCTTGTCCACGCCGACCACGGTGTGGCCGACGGCGGCAAGGGTCAGTGCGGTGGTGAGTCCGACATACCCGGTTCCGATGACGGTGACTTTCATTTTTCTGTCGAGATTCCGTAACAATGGCGACGCATTCTGGCCGGCAATTGTGACAGAACCATGTGAAGCGGATAATGCCCGGCATGGAACAGTTTGATGTTCAGCCGCTCTATCGTGCACTGGTCGAAAATGCTCAGGATATTCTGGGTGTGCTCACGCCTGCCGGTGTCATTGTGACCGTCAGCCCCGCAGTCCGGCGGGTGCTGGGGCTCTCTCCGGAGCGGCTGCGGGGGCGGCACTGGATCGATCAGATTCACCCTGATGACCGGGCGCTGGCCAGGCGCTGGCTGGCATCCTGCTCGGCCGACGACGAGCATCACCAGCAGGTGCAGGTGCGCGCCGGGAGGCCGCCGCTGTGGCGCGTGGTCCAGCTGGCCGGTGTGTCGGTGACCGAAGATGCCTACACCAACCGCATCGTGTTTTCGGCCCGTGATGCGACCGATGAAGTGGCTGCTACCAGCCTGCTGGCAGAGCGCGAGGCCCGCTTCCGCAGCGCGTTTCATGATGCGCCGATTGGCAAGGTCATGCTCAATGCTGCCGGCATGATTCTCGACTCCAACCGGGCTTTCGCCAAGATCATTGATCGCTGGAGTACCGAACTCGAAGGCGAGAACTTCCTGGAGATTTTCCGTGATGCCGGTGGTGTGGAAGCCCTGAGCGAAGCGTGGTCGCGGGCTGGCGAGGAGTCACGCGGGGAGGTTGCCGTCACCTTTGACCGCCGCGGGCGTGCGGCGCATCTGCGGATTCTGTTCGCGCCGGTTGCCGCCAAGGGCGAAGCCCACGCACTGGCGCAGGTGCAGGATTTTTCCGCCCGCATCGAGGCGGAGCTGGCGCTGGAGCGCAATCTGCAGAACCTGCGCAAGAGCAACAAGCGCCTGCAGGAGATGGCCTGGATGGCCAGCCACGACCTCAAGGAACCCTTGCGCGGCATGGTCGGCAGCCTGCAGCTGATCCTGCGGCGGCACAAGGAGCTGATCAGCGATACCGAGCGCGAAACCGCCCAGCAGGCCATTGCGCAGGCCAAGGCCTTGCGCGAGCGCCTGGATGCGCTGGAAGCCGAGGTCGGGCATGGACGCAGTGGCAGCAGCGAGATGCTGGCATTCGGTGATCTGGTCAACGAGTGGAACCAGGTTCATGCGCTGGAAATCGAGCAGGCCCGCGTCAGTATCGAGTATTCCGAATTGCCCAGTTTCCGGACCGATCGCCGGGTCGGAGCGAGCTTCCAGTCCATCCTTGATCAGGTGCTGGCCTGGAATGCGGTGCTTGCGGATGCAAGCAAGGTGGCCATCAAGGGGATATGGAAAGACGGGCAATGGCAGCTCAGCGTCGACACGGCCGCACCGGGCGGGTTGCAGGTGGAGACCCTGAGCGAGCCCGGCGGGGAACTGTTCGGTCTGCGCAGCGAAATCGAAGAGCGCGGTGCCGAGCTGGCAGTGGCCGGGGGTGACGGGCGGCTGGTTCTGAGCCTGCAGGTTGCACCCGACTGAAGTCGTACGGACGCAGTGCGCCCAGATCAAGGATAATGTGCGACGCAACAGCGGTCACACCTGCGAACCCCGTGGGGTGAGCCGCTCCGGGGGAGAGTGCGATTGACAGCGCCCCCGGTCGAATCCATCGCAATCAAGGGAGCTCCCGCATGAAACAACCCGTACGTGTCGCCATTACTGGCGGCGCCGGCCAAATCGCCTACTCACTCGCGTTCCGCATCGCCTCAGGCAGCATGCTGGGGCCTGATCAGCCGGTCATCCTGCAGTTGCTGGAAATTCCGCCCGCCATGGGCGCGCTGGAAGGCGTGGTGATGGAGCTGAAGGACTGTGCCTTCCCGCTGGTCGCCGGTATCGTCGCGACCGATGACCCGAATGTCGCCTTCAAGGATGCCGACTACGCACTGCTGGTTGGCGCCCGTCCGCGGGGCCCGGGCATGGAGCGCAAGGATCTGCTGGAAGCCAATGCCGCGATCTTCTCGGTGCAGGGCAAGGCACTGAATGACCATGCCAGCCGCGATGTGAAGGTGCTGGTTGTGGGCAATCCGGCCAACACCAATGCGCTGATCGCACGTGAGAACGCGCCGGACCTGAACCCGCGCCAGTTCACCGCGATGACCCGCCTTGACCACAACCGCGCGCTGGCCCAGCTGGCTGACAAGACCGGTTCCAGCGTCAATGACATCGAAAAGATGATCATCTGGGGAAACCACAGCTCCACCCAGTACCCGGACCTGCACAGCGCCACCGTGAACGGCAAGGCGGCTCTGGAGCTGGTTGATCAGGCCTGGTACGCCGATGACTTCATTCCCACCGTGCAGCAGCGCGGCGCAGCCATCATCAAGGCCCGCGGTGCATCATCGGCCGCATCGGCCGCGTCGGCTGCCGTCGATCACATGCGGGACTGGGCGCTGGGCACCAATGGTGGCTGGGTCAGCATGGCCGTGGCTTCGGACGGTTCCTATGGCATCGCCGAGGGCATCGTCTACAGCTACCCGGTGACCTGCAAGGATGGTGACTTCGAGGTTGTGCAGGGGCTGGACGTCAATGCCTTCTCGCGCGAGCGCATGGATGCGACCGAAGCCGAGCTGCGCGAAGAGCGCGCTGCGGTGGAGCACCTGTTCAGCAAGTAATTGCCGGCAGATTGAACGGCATAAAAAAACCCCGGTTCATCCGGGGTTTTTTGTGCCTGGCGCACGGGCCGCAGCCTCGTGGCGCCCGGGTCAGGGGCCGTTAGTCTGCTGCCGGCTCCAGTTCGCCAAGGATCTCGTCCAGTCGACGCGCATCACTGACGGTCTGCAGTTCCTGCCCCAGAGGGTGCAGCCTGGAGACGTCCGCATCGCGCACCATGCGCTTGATTTCCAGCACGCTGGATGGGTGCATGGAAAACTCGCGGAGTCCCAGTGACAGCAGCAGCCGGGTGAAGCGGGAGTCGCCGGCCATCTCGCCACACATCGAGACCGGGATGCCCTGGGCGTGACCGGCCTGAATGGTCATGGCGATCAGTTTCAGCACGGCCGGGTGGAGCGGGTCATACAGGTAGTTGACTTCATCATCGACGCGGTCAATGGCAAGCGTGTACTGGATCAGGTCATTGGTTCCGATGGAAAAGAAATCGCAGTGCTGGGCCAGGATGGGGGCTGCCAGTGCTGCAGCAGGCACCTCGATCATCGCCCCAACGGCAACGTCCGGATTGAAGGCAATGCCCTGTTCATCCAGCTCCCGCATCACGCCACGGATCAGGGCCTTGGCCCGCAGCATTTCATCGAGATTGGAAATCATCGGCAGCATGATCTTGATGTCGCCGTGAGCCGAAGCGCGTAGCAATGCGCGCAGCTGGACCCGGAACAGCTCCTCTTCTTTCAGGCACAGGCGAATCGCCCGCAAACCCAGGGCCGGGTTGTTAGGCGTCGGTCCGGCGATGCGTCCCGAGTCAACCTGCTTGTCAGCACCCACGTCCAGCGTCCGGATCGTGACCGGTCCGCTGACCGCCTGGATGACGCTGACATAGGCCTCGTACTGCTCCGTTTCCGTGGGCAGTTCTTCGCGGTTCATGTACAGAAACTCGGTGCGATACAGGCCCACACCGGCGGCGCCAACACCGTGTGCATGCGCAGTGTCCGAGGGCAGTTCGATATTGCACTGCAGGAGGATGTCGACCCCGTCACGGGTAATGGCGGGGACGTCACGCAGGGTCTCGAGGATTTCCCGAAAGCGCTCATGCTCGCGGGCGCGGCGCTCAAACTCGGCGCGGGAGGCCGCAGTAGGCTGGGCGATGGCCTCGCCCACCTGGCCATCCAGCGCGATCAGCTCCCCTTCGCTGACCACGGCAGAGGCTCCATGGGCACCGACGATGGCGGGGATGCCCAGGCTGCGCGCCAGAATGGCGGTGTGCGACAGTGGCCCGCCAAATTCGGTAATGAACCCCCCGATGCCCTGGCGCTGGAGCAGGATGACGTCGGCCGGGGTGATGTCATCGGCGACAACCACCGGGCGACCCGCCGGGGTCGTCGGCAGGGTGCTGCCGGACTCGCCGGCAGCAAGCAGGCGCTGAATCCGGGCCACGACGTGTTCCACGTCGTCCTGGCGGCTGCGCAGGTAGGCATCATCCATCGCCTCGAATACGGAAACCAGTTGCTGGCACTGCTGCTGCAGGGCCCATTCCGCGTTTACCGCCTCGGCCTGGATCATGTCGGTGACCGCCGTGGAAAAAGCGCGGTCGTCGAGCATCAGCAGGTGGGTGTCAATGAACGACGCGATTTCCTTCGGCGTATCGACGGGGATGTCTTCCCGAATTGCCTCCAGTTGATGGCGTGCGGTCGAGCGGGCTTCGGTGTAACGCTGGCACTCGCCCTCCAGTTCCCCCGGTCGCAGGTTTTTCTTTTCGACCGGGGCGGCGCGGCCGCGCAGTTTATGGACCGGGCCAATGGCGATGCCGCGCGAAACACCAATGCCGCTGAGCGCCTTGCTCATTTCAGGCCTCTTCGCCGAAGCGGTCCTGCACCAGCGCATCGATCGCGTCGACGGCGGCGCCGGCGTCCGGCCCGCTCGCCTCGACCGTGATGGTGGTGCCCTGGGCAGCGGCAAGCATCAGGATGCCCATGATGCTTTTGGCGTTGACGCTCCGGCGTGGGGTGCGAATCGTGAGTTCGCAATCGAAACCGGAGGCGGTCTGCACCAGTCGGGCCGCGGCGCGTGCATGCAGGCCGAGCTTGTTGCAGATGGTCAGTTCGCGGGTGATGGGTGAAGTCATGTCGGGTTGGGCTCGCATTCGAGAATGCCACGCTGACCGCCTTCGACTGCGGCCTTGGCCAGTTCGGCAAGAGAAAGTCCGGGGTAATTGAACACCTTGAGCAGCATGGGCAGATTGAGCCCTGCGACCACCCGGGAGGGGACCTTGGTGGCAATCCGGTTGGCGATGTTGCTGGGGGTGGAGCCAAAGGCATCGGTCAGCACCAGAACGCCATCCCCCTGATCCAGCCGCTCGATCATGCGCTCCCCCTGGCGGACCAGGGGATCGGTGTCCATGACCCGCCGAACTTCCAGGACTTCGGTCTCCATCGGAAGGTCGCCCAGGACGTCGTGCACGGTGTCGAGCAGGATCTGGCTCAGGCGACCGTGGCTGACGAGCAGAACGCTGACGCTCATATTCAGGATAGCTCCGTATGACGAATGCTCGTCAGTGAGTGGGTTTTCTTGAGGTTGGCACCGACGGCTTCAGCAAGGTACACCGAGCGGTGCTTGCCGCCTGTGCAGCCAATGCCGACGGTGAGATAGTGCCGGTCCTGGGCAGCATAGGCCGGAATCCAGCGACCCAGGAACTGTTCGATGTCCGCCTGCATGTTGCCGACCACCTCCTGGGCGGCCAGCCATTCCTGCACCTCGGGATCCAGCCCGGTCTTGCTGCGCAGTTCGGGTGACCAGTGCGGGTTGGGCAGGCAGCGTACGTCGAACATCAGGTCCAGGCCATTGGGAGCTCCAAACTTGAAGCCGAAAGAGCGGACCACGATGGCCAGCCCGCCGGCGACCTCCCCCGGGTGCAGGGTGGTGCGGATCATCTCGCGCAACTCGTGCAGGTTGGTCTGCGAGGTGTCGAGCGTGATGTCGGCGATTTCCGCGACCGGAGTCAGCAATGCGTGCTCGTTGGCGATGGCTTCGCGCAGCACGGTGTCGGCCGAGGTCAGGGGGTGGCGACGGCGGGTTTCGGAAAACCGGCGCATCAGCACGTCTGGAGTCGCGGTCAGGAAAATGACCCGAACCGTGTAGTCGGGGTGCTCGGCGCGGATGCGGCGGAGGTAGTCCGGAAAGATCCGGACGTCGGTCGCGCTGGCGCGTGCATCAATGCCCACGGCAATTCGCGCATAGCGGCGGTCATGGCGTGCCAGCTCGTCGGGCTGCAGGCTGGCCGCCAGGGCCAGAGGCAGGTTGTCGATGCAGAAGAAGTCGAGGTCTTCGAGCATGTCCAGCGCCACGGATTTTCCGGCGCCGGACAGGCCGGACACGAAAACGAGTTCAGGTGCGGTATTCATCGACATCATCCAGCTTCCAGCGATGCAATGCGTTGCTGCCGAGTCGGCAGCAGAGGGCAACTAGTGTCGCATCCCGGCTGTTTGGCTGCAGGCGCAGTCGCGGCAGCCGGCAGCCCAGTACCTCGGTGAAGTCGTGTTCGGGGAGCGGCTGGGGAGGGGCGGCCCCCAGTTCGACCAGCCAGTCCACGAACTGCGGTGCGGGGTGTGTGCACGCTGCGCCGTAGACCTCCGCAACATCCAGCATGCCGACGCCGCGCAATGCGAGCACGCCCTGTTGAGGCCCGGCGGCCCGGCCTGACAGGTGGTTGTCGATGATCCGCGCGAGTACCAGGTCATCGGCAACCAGCGCGTGGCCGTGATGAATCAGTTCCAGTGCCAGACGGCTCTTGCCGGAGCCCGGGGCGCCGCGAATCAGGACGCCCCGATCATGCACGCGTACCAGCGTGCCATGCAGGCTGGATTCCGGCACCGGGTCGGGTTACTCGCCGATCGGCTGGCCGGCGATCAGGCCGTGCAGTTCTTCGGCAGTAGTGCTCGCGCGCATGGCTTCCACCAGTTCATCGTTCTGGCAGGCTGCGGCAATGCCCGCCAGGATCTGCAGGTGTTCGGTGGTGGCCTCTTTGGGGACGACCAGACCAAACAGCAGGTCGACACCCTGGCGATCCACGGATTCGAAGTCGATGCTGGACGGCAACTTGAGCACGGCACCAACAGCCCGGGTTGCGCCACTGATGCGTCCGTGCGGGATGCCGACCCCGGATCCCAGGCCGGTGCTGCCGAGCTTTTCCCGGTTGATCAGCGCCGTGAAAATATCCCGGGCAGTGACGCCTTCGCATTGCTGGGCCAGCAGCGTGGAAAGGTCTTCCAGCGCGCGTTTCTTGCTGTTGACGTCGTTGGTGATTGCGACCGCCTCGGGCGCGATGATATCTGCCAAGTTCATTGTTCGTAGTCCCCGGAAACAGCGACGGCGGGAGAACCCGCCGTCGATTGTGAATCAGTCATTCGTGACCGACCATTGTACTCAGGCCGGCGGCTGAATGGCTGCGCTTTCAGATATCGCTGGAAGCGGCCATTTTCAGCCCCTCACGGGCATGATGGTCCTTGTGCTTCTCCTTGTACTTGGAGGTTTGTCGGTCAAGCTTGTCCACGAGCTTGTCGATCGCGGTGTACATGTTTTCAGCCGTGGCTTCGGCATGCAGGTTGGCCCCTCGCGCGTGGAGGGTTGCCTCCGCCTTGTGGCCCTGCTTTTCCACCGTGAGAATCACGTTCGCGTCGATCATGTCGTCGGAATGGCGTTCGATTTTGCCGAGTTTGTCCACGACAAAGTTGCGCAGAGCATCGGTGAGGTCGACGTGATGGCCCGTGATGTTCAAGTTCATGCATTGACTCCTTTCGGCGATCCGGATTGGATCGGTTTTATTGACAACGTGAGCGTGCTTGCCCTCACGGCTATTGCATGAGGTCTGACACTGCACGTTGCAAGAGTTCACTCCGGTGGTGGCCGGGGCGAAACGTTCAGGTGCGAACGCGGCGCTCGTGCGTGGGAGGAATGCCCAGAGTTTCCCTGTACTTGGCAATGGTGCGACGGGCGACGTTCACGCCCTCGTCCTGCAACATTTGGGCCAGGCGGGCATCGCTCAACGGCTTTGCCGGGCTTTCGCCACTGACGAAACGCTTGATCATCGCCTGAATGGCGGTTGCTGAGCAGGTCCCTCCTTCTGCCTGGCTGACAGAGCTTGAGAAAAAGTACTTGAGCTCGAAGAGGCCGCGTGGCGTGTGCATGTACTTGCTGGCCGTGGCCCGGGACACGGTGGATTCGTGCAAGCCGAGACGGTCAGCGATGTCGCGCAGCACCAGCGGCTTCATCGCCTCAGGTCCATATTCCAGAAAACCACGCTGCAGGTCAACGATCTGCTGGCCAACCCGCAGCAGGGTGTCGTTCCGGCTGCGCAGGGCGTGCAGAAAGTGCCGGGCATCCGCCAGATGCTGCTTCAGCGTCTGCTGTTCGCTGCTGCTGTCACCCCGTTTCACGTAGGCCTGGTATTCGGTGTTGATGCGAATCCGCGGCGCAATTTCCGGGTTCAGGTGGACCTCCCACTGGTCGCCGCGTTTGCGGACAAACAGGTCGGGGGAGACATACTGGCTTTCGTGGTCGAGGAAGGGGGCGCCGGGGTGGGGCTGTAGCCGGCGGATGACATCCCGTGCGGCATCGACATCCTCGACGCTGACCCCTTCGCGGCGGGCGATCTGCGCCGATGGCAGGGTGGCCAGCACGTTGAGGTTGCCGCGCACCAGTCGCATCGCGAGATCCCGGATGGGCGTGGCCGGCTGGCTCTGCAGCTGCAGTTGCAGGCACTCCGCGAGGTCGCGAGCGGCCACGCCGATGGGGTCACAGCTCTGCACGGCGCGCAGCACATCCAGTACCGCGTTGGCATCGAGCCCGGTGGTGCGCTGGATTTCGCCGCTGAGCGTATCGAAATCGCGAATGTAGCCGCGTTCATCCAGGGCATCCAGGAGGTAGGCGGCGGCATCTTCCTCATCCGCACTCAGTCCTGAAAGCCGCACCTGTTCCAGCACATGATCCTGCAGGCTGGTGGCGGCGCTCAGCGAGGCCTGGCGGAACTCGTAGAGGGCCTGCTGGGCTTCGGCATTGTTGCTGTTGCCACTGTAGACGTCGTTCCACGAAAAATCTTCGCCCGGCTCGTCCGGGATGGTGTCCCGGATGACGTCGGACAGCTCGCCCGGCGCGGTCTCGCGCTCGCCGTTGTCATCACGACTGCCGGCGTCCGGGGATGCCGACTCGCTGCCGGCATGCGCCTCGGGATCATCCGGTTCGAGCATCAGGTTACTGTCCAGGGCGTCCTGGATTTCGGTTTGCAAATCGACCGAAGCCATCTGCAGCAGCTTGATGGCCTGCTGCAGGGCCGGAGTCATCGAGAGACTCTGCCCCAGCTTGATGGATAAGGCGGTTTTCATCGGGTTCTAGCTTCCTGCCAAGAGATGACGACCAGACTGCATGGACCTGACCACACGAAGGTGAAAGGTTGGCAGGATTATTGCATCTCAGCCACAAAGCCACATTGTCTCCAGGCTTCGTAGGTCATTACCGCGGCGGCATTGGAGAGGTTGAGGCTGCGGCTGTGGGCGACCATGGGCAGGCGCAGAAGCCGGTTTTCCGGGGCTTCCGCCCGCATGGCGGCGGGCAGGCCCGCCGTTTCGCTGCCGAGAACCAGGGCATCGCCGGGGCGAAAACTCTGGTCATACAGCGAGCGCGTTGCGTGCCGCGTGGCCAGGAAGATCCGCTCTTCGGGAATCGGGCAGGCGCTGCGGAACTGCGCCCAGTCGGCGTGAACCTGCATGTTGGCGTACTCGTGGTAATCCAGCCCGGCGCGGCGCAGGCGTTTGTCATCCAGTGCGAAACCCAGGGGCTCGATCAGGTGCAGCTGGGCGCCGGTATTGGCGCACAGTCGAATGATGTTGCCGGTATTCCCGGGTATTTCCGGGGCATAGAGAACCAGGTGCAGCCAGCTCATGCGAGCACCGTCAGGCAGAGTCCGCCAAAGCTGGCGACATGAATCCACAGCAGCAGAGGTGGGCATTGCCGGGCCCGCCGGCGGGCGCCAAACAT
>JBFHON010000039.1:0-14257 GCA_041593295.1 Oceanococcaceae bacterium
ACGCAGGTGATCAGCGAAACGCAGCCAGCCCGGGGCTGCCTGATCTTCAACACCGGCAGCGAATTCGGGCAGGGCGAGCCGCAGGTCGCTGAACGCGTCAGGCACGGGTTGGGCCGGTTCCGTGGCGTATTCCTGCAGGCCCTGCAGCAGGACCAGGCTGCGGGCTTGCTGGGTCCTGATGCCGATGTGGAGGCCCTGGCCGATTATCTGATGACCTGTATCGGAGGCCTGCGCACGATGGTGAAGACGGGGGCCGATACCCGCGCCATGAAATCCACGGTGGCGATCATTCTGCAGGCCCTGACCTGATGCCTCGAAAATTTGAACCGAGCGGTACGGAATTTCTCCCTGCTGCGGATCTCCGGACTGTCTGCCGATGAACATCATCAAATCCCTGTATGTCTCCTTGTACCTCACGGCTGCCGTGGTACTGACGCTGTTTGCTGCGGTACAGATGTGGCAGGCGGGTAGCTTGCTGACGCCCTGGCTGGGTGCCCTGATTGCCGGTGCAGCGCCTACGGTTTACTTCTTGCGGGTGTTTCTGACCTCGATGGCGCGCACTGCACCTCGGCTCTGGGGCGTGCTCGCCATTGGCGCTGTGGGCGCGTTGCTGGCGCTGGCGCTGGGTGGGGGGCTGGCAGCGCTGCTGGCCGCCCTGGTGGGGGTCGTTGGTACCTGGCTGTATGACACCTGGTATTCCCGTTTCGAGGCACGTGATGCCACCGCGCTGGCCGTCGGCAATACCCTTCCGGCATTCGTTCTGAGCGATGCGCAGGGGCAACTGCATCGGTCGACGGACCTGACATCGCAGCCGACGGTCTGGATGTTCTACCGCGGGAACTGGTGTCCGTTCTGCATGGCGCAGATCCGTGAAATTGCGGGGCAGTATCGCGAGCTGGAGCAGCGCGGCGTACAGGTCATCCTGATCAGTCCTCAGTCCGCAGCGCATACCCGCTCCCTGGCCCGGAAGTTTGAGGTGCCGATGAAGTTTCTGGTGGACGAGGGCAACCGGGCCGCGCGCACGCTGGGTGTATTTGCCGAAAACGGGCTGCCGGCCGGTATGCAGGCGTTGGGCTATGACAGCGATGTGCCGATGCCGACCGTATTCATCACCGCCGCCGGCGGACGCATTCTGTACGCCGACCTGACCGACAACTACCGCATTCGCCCCGAGCCGGATGCATTTCTGCAGGTGCTGGATCAGGCGCAGGTTGCCTGAGCGACCGCTCAACCCTTTCCCTTGTTGCGGTCGCACAGGCCGTGCAATCCCATTTCTTGATACGGATTCGTTAGATGGTTGTTCAAAAACGCCTGCGGGTTTCTCTGCTGTTACTGCGCCTGTCGGTGTTCCTGGTCATGGCCATGTGGACGCTGGACAAGTTCGTCAACACCGAACACGCGCTGGCGGTATTCGACAAGTTCTACGCCCTGTCCGGGGTGCCGCACGAAGTCATGTTTGTCATTGCCTGTCTGGAGGGGTTGCTCCTGCTGGGCTTCGTCCTGGGCTGGGCCAAAACCTGGACCTACGGCATCGTGCTGGTACTGCATGGCATGTCGACCTTCTCCTCCTATGCACAGTACCTGACGCCGTTCGAGGGTGGACACCTGCTGTTCTTCGCCGCGTGGCCGATGCTGGCTGCCTGTGTGGCGTTGTTTCTGCTACGCGATGAAGACCGCCTGCTGTCACTGTGACCATCCCGGTTTGATGCCGAATCGGCCGCTTCGGCTCCAGCCGCTGCCGTCGGGGCGGTATAGTGCGCGAATTGTCACCGTCTACGCCTGACCATGAAGCTACTTGTTCGAAACCTGCCCCGTACCTTGAGTGCTGAAGCACTGCGGGAGCTGTTCGAGAAGCACGGCGCGGTGCAGTCCTGCAATCTGGTCATGGATCCCAAGACCGGCCTGTCGAAGGGTTTTGGCTTCGTCGAGATGCCCCGCCCCGGGGATGCGAAGGCGGCCGTGAAAACCCTGAACGGCCATGACATTGCGGGAATGAAGATCCGGGTCAAGAAAGCCCAGCCCAAGGCGGACGCCGAGGCGGAGACCGAGGCCGCGGTCAAGGCCGGGGTGCCCTTGAGCCCCTACAAGCGGGTCTAGCGGGAAACGACGGATCAGTCGCGGCCCTCCGGCGGTGGATTGATTCTTGCTGGGCGGGGGATTGCTGCCGATACCGGTGGCGATATCCATTTGTCCGCCAAGGTGAGCCATGACCCCCGACCAGATCCGTCTGCTGAAATCGTCTTATGCCCAGGTCGAGCCGATCGCTGACACGGCGGCGGGCCTGTTCTATGGCCGCCTGTTCGAGGTGGCACCCGGCGTCAAGCCGCTGTTCAAGAACGACATGCAGGCGCAGGGGCGGATGCTGCTGAGTGCCATCGGGCTGGTAGTGCGCGGTATTGATAAACCGGAGTCGATCGCATCGGCAGTCCAGGCCATGGGAGAGCGGCATGTGCGCTACGGCGCGCTTCCCGAGCATTACCCGGTCGTCGGGGAATGTCTGCTGTGGACCCTGGAGCAGGGCCTGGGTGAAGCGTTTACTCCCGAACTAAAACAGGTCTGGGCGGAGGCATATGCCGTATTGTCCGGGTTGATGATCGACGCGCAAAAGGCCGCGACGGCGCGCGCGGCCTGACGGTCACTCCCGCGGCGCGATAGCGGCCATGCGCGCGTGTCTTTGCTGCAGCGCGGAGACTAGCTGGCGTAGCGCGGGTGGGAGCGGTGAAAGGCTTCCAGTTCCGCGGTCGCCCAGTTCTGGGCGGCCCGGGCGTAGTCATCCCGGCGTTCGCACTGCGGCAGTACCGGGCCAAATCGCAGGTGCACGTCGATGGCTTTCTCGGCCGTGCACTTCCACAGCACATCGAACAGTGACAGGTCGTCGATATAGGCGGCGCTGGCCTGCCGGTAGTGCAGTGCAAAGACCTGAACCGGTACGCCGTGTTCGATGCCGGCGGCGAACAGGCGGGGCTGGAAACGGCGGGTGGTTTCGCCGTTGGTGGTGGTGCCCTCGGGGAAGATCAGCACCCGGTGACCGTCTTCAAAACGTTCGCGCATCTGCCGGCGCAGATCGGCCGTGCCGTGGGCGCCACGCTCGATATACAGGGTGCGCCCGGCGCGGGTCATCAGGCTGACGATGGGCCAGCCCTGAACTTCGGCCTTGGAGACGAAAAGCGTATGCGCGCGGCTGCCGATGACCAGGATGTCGAGCCAGGAGATATGGTTGCCCACCAGCAGCAGCGGGGCCTCGGCGACCTGGCCGTCGACCCGGATGCGCAGCCCGATCAGGCGGGTCATCAGGCGAAACCAGTGTGCGGCCAGCGGTTCCGGGCGCCGGAGCCGGAGGGCGACCAGACTGACCAGCACGCCGTAGAGCAAGCCGATGAAGACGGCCGGCAGGCGGCAGGTGCGGCGCAGGCTGCGCCGGATCAGCCCGCCAGACGGGGACCGAGGAAGCGCCGGCGGTATCGCGGGTGCAGTTCCTTGATGTTCAGCAGCATGAACACGTCGACGCAATGGAAATCCTCATCCCAGTAGGCTTCGCCGCAGGCCCTGGCACCCAGGCTGACGTAGGCCTTGACCAGCGGTGGCATGCGGCACTTGCCTTCCCGGTCGATCTCGCGACGTGGGAAAGACTTCAGGGATTTTACCCGCAAGTCCGGGGCGGACAGGTAGCGTTCGTCGATGGCCTGCATCACGCGCAGGGCCTCATCCTGGTCCTCGAGGCCAATGCTGGCGCAGCCGAACAGGTAGTCGATCTGGTTGTCGGCAACGTAGTCGGCCAGCCCGGACCACAAGGTCGCAATGGTGACGCCATTGCGAAAGGCGGCGTCAACGCAGGTGCGACCGACTTCGAGCTGGTTGCCATCGAGCTGTTTGATCGCGCCGATCTGGAACTCGTGTTCGGAATAGAAGCCGCCGGCCTGGCGGGCCTGAGCTCCGGTCAGCAGACGGGTGCAGGCGACCATCCGGCCGTCGCTGTCGCGGACGATGAGGTGGTCGCAGAACCGATCCAGTTCGTCAGCATCGACACCCAGCTCGCCGCCATCAATCTGGGCGCCCATTTCCTCGGCGAAAATCCGGTAACGCAGTTGCTGGGCTTCGACGACTTCCTGGGCGTTCTGCGCCAGGCCAACGCGAAAGCGCGGAAGGGTTTCTGCAGCAATGGTGGCCATGGGGATGGCCTCCTGGTCTGTGAAGTTGGAAGACAAGCTAGCGCGTGTGCGTGTCAGCACCGTGACCGGAACATGACCTCATTGTTACACGCGCGTCAGGGAGCGACCACGATGCGTAGCAAATGCCAGGGGGCGCCCTTTGCAATGGCGCCGGGCGGGCGCGCGATGATCTCATGCAGCCCGGAAGCGGTGACGTACAGGGCCCCGTCCGGCCCGATGGACAGGCCGTCCGGCCAGCGCAGCAGCGCGTCATGGCGCACCACCGTCTGCAGACTGCCTTCGCGGTCCAGGCGGTGGATGGCGAAGTGCTCCGGGTCGGTCAGGTAGATGTCGCCGTCCGCACTGGCGATGATTCCGTCACTCATGGTCTTCAGCGCGAATCGCTGCGGTTTGCGGGCCAGGCCTGCCGCAGACAGCTCCGGGTTGTGCAGATGCCGCGTGGCAATCCGCCACAAGTGGTTGTTGGTCACCGGGGCGAAATACAGCCACTGGTCATCCGCACTCAGCGCGATGGAGTCGACACCGGGCCGGATGGCCACCAGGCCCAGGGCTTCCATGCGGCGTCCCCCGACACGCGGGACATAGCGTTCGGCAACGACTCCGGGGTGCCCGTCCAGCACACGGCGCGCGGTGTCCTGCCCGGCGTCATAGATCACCAGCGCCGGGGTCTTGGCAAAGAAGCTGGCATCGGCGATGTACAGGGTGTTGCCGTCGCTGCTGATCTGGAAGTCGTTGTAGTGCGAGCCGGGGCCGGCAATGTCCCGGGGGAAGGTGTAGCTGTGCACCAGTGCGCCGCTGTCGGCATCGAAAGCCAGCAGCCGCGGGGTGTGCAGCCCGTGGAAGCCGTTGTCCAGCGCCCAGACGCGGCGCCGCTCCCGGTCCAGGCGCACCGACAGCACCTCGTTCAGCGCTTGCGGGTGGTCCCCGCCCGGTTGCCAACTCGCATCGGGGAAGGGGCGCCAGCTGCCGGCTTCCCACAGCGCCAGGTTGACCGGGGGGCGCGCTTCCGGGTGAAAGCTGAAGAAGATGCGCGATGGGGTATCGACACTGAGATTGCCCGGGGGATAGGGCAGCTCGGCAATGACTTCGACCGCATCCGGGGTCAGCAGCGGGGTGGCGGTGCGGTCCGGAAAGTCCGCTCCACCGCCGTAGCGGAGCTTGAGCACACCGGCCAGCACCGCGACACCGCCGAGCAGTACCAGCAGGATGCGGAGTGTTGTTTTCATCGCTGCTTAACCGGCGGGCGAGCGGTTGTTGCCGGTCTGCTCTTCGTAGGCCGGTTTGATGGCATTGATCAGGTGGCAGAACAGCTTGGCAGTCATCTCGGCGTCGTAGCGCGCCGAGTGGGCCTCGGTTTCATCCCATGGCAGGCCGATGGCATCCACGGCGCGACGCAGCACGGTCTGGCCGACCACGGCGCCGCCCAGTGTGGCGGTGTCGAAGACCGAGAAGGGATGAAAGGGGTTGCGCTTGATGCCGCAGCGTTCGATGGCCGCGTTGAGGAAGGCCTGGTCGAAATGTGCGTTGTGCCCTACCAGGACCGCCCGCGTGCAGCCGGTGGCCTTGATCGCGGTGCGGACGACCTTGAAGGTGCGCCCCAGCGCATCGCATTCCTTGACTGCCGCGCGCAGCGGGTTGAAGGGCTTGATGCCGGTGATCGCCAGTGCCGCATCTTCGATGTTGGCCCCGGGAAAGGGTTCGACATGAAAGTGCACGCGCTCTGCGATCTGCAGCAGGCCGTCGTCGTCGAAATCGACAGTGCAGGCGGCGATTTCCAGCAAGGCATCCTTGCGCGCGTTGAAGCCCCCGGTTTCGACGTCCACGATGACGGGTAGAAAGCCCCGGAAGCGGCTGGCCATCGGGCTTTTTTCCGCGCCGGGTTCGGCGGCGGTATCGTCATTTTCCTGGGGGAGGTAGCTATCCACGCAAAGCTTGGGAGGGGGCATGACCGACCAGATTAGCGGATGGCGCAGTGCGTCGCAGAGGAAATCAGAGCGGGAGACATATAATGCGCGGCTGCACGCATTGTTTCAGGTCTTCGTTCATGTCCCAAATTCGCAAAGTGGTTCTCGCCTACTCGGGCGGGCTGGATACCTCGGTCATTCTCAAGTGGCTGCAGGATGAGTACCAGTGTGAGGTGGTGACATACACCGCTGACCTGGGGCAGGGCGAAGAGGTAGAAGAGGTCCGGCCGAAGGCCGAGGCCCTGGGGGTGAAGGAAATCTTCATCCAGGACCTGCGCGAGGAATTCGTACGCGACTACGTCTGGCCGATGTTCCGGGCCAATGCGGTTTACGAAGGCGAGTATCTGCTGGGCACCTCGATTGCCCGCCCCTGCATCGCCAAGAACATGATCGACGTGGTCCGGGAAACAGGCGCGGATGCGATTGCCCACGGGGCTACCGGCAAGGGCAATGACCAGGTGCGCTTTGAACTGGGCGCCTACGGGCTGATGCCCGACGTGAAGGTCATTGCGCCGTGGCGGGAGTGGAACCTGAACTCGCGCGAGACCCTGCTCGCGTATGCCGCCGAGCATGGCATCCCGATCACCAAGAAGAAGGACGGGAGTTCCCCCTATTCGATGGATGCGAACTGCCTGCATATTTCCTACGAGGGCCTGGAGCTGGAAGACCCCTGGGAGTCGCCGCGCGATGAAATGTGGCGCTGGACCAACAGCCCGCAGGATGCGCCGGACGAGCCCGAGGAAATCATCATCGGTTTCGAGAAGGGCGACGCCGTGAGCATCAACGGCGAAGCGATGACCCCGTTTGGCGTTCTCGACACGCTGAACACCCTGGGTGGTAAGCACGGTATCGGCCGGATCGACATCGTCGAGAACCGTTATGTGGGAATCAAGTCCCGTGGTGCCTACGAAACGCCGGGGGGCACGATACTGTTGCGCGCCCACCGCGCCATCGAGTCGATCACGCTGGATCGCGAGTCGGCGCACCTGAAGGACTCGCTGATGCCGAAATATGCCGAGATGGTCTACAACGGGTACTGGTTCGCGCCCGAACGCGAGGCCCTGCAGGCCCTGATCGACAACACCCAGGCGACTGTGAACGGTGAAGTTCGCCTGCAGTTGTACAAGGGTAATGTGACGGTGCTCGGCCGGCGGTCGGAGTCGCATTCCATGTTCGATGCCGCGATTTCGACCTTTGAGGACGACCTGGGCCGGTATGACCAGAAGGATGCCGATGGCTTCATCAAGCTCAATGCGCTGCGGCTGAAGCTGTCCCGCCGCTAGATGGCCGGGCACCGCAGGGTGCCCTGAGCCTTTGCCCACCGTGACCGGAGGAGATCGTCATGGACCCGGAAGAGCAGAATCCGCTGACCCGCAACCTGCACGTGATGCTGTCGCTGTATGTGGTCTTTGTCTTTGTGCAGAGCCTGTTTTTCAAGTTCACCGGTTCGCCGGAAACGGTCTACATTTTCGAAGGCAAGCTGGAGCCCTGGGCGGCAGGGCTGGGTTTCCCCGGGCTGTTTGCGCCGGGCGGAATATTCTCTGCCGTGGTGATCGGCAGCGTGGAGCTGCTGGCCTCACTGCTGCTGTTGCTGGGCATGGCCGTTGAGCGTCTGCGCGTGGTGCAGGGACTGGGTGCCGTGCTCGGTCTGGGCGTGATCAGCGGCGCGATCTTCTTTCACCTGTTCACGCCACTGGGCATTGCGGTGGTCAATGCCGATGGCGCCAGTGACGGGGGGACGCTGTTCTTCATGGCCTGTGGTGTGGCCCTGGCCTGTAGCGTGCTCATCGCCCAGCGCAAGGAGCTCCTGCTGAAACTGGTCGGGCGCTAGGGCGGTTCTGCGGCGTTGGCGGTGGCCTCGCCGGGGGTGACAAACAGAACCTGCGAGGGCTCGGCGACCTGTGCGGTATGCCAGATGTTCCGGGGGATCACGACAAAGTCTCCGGGTTGCTGCAACGTGGCGGTGCGTTCTCCGTGCGCATGGCGTAGCGTCATCTGCACCGACCCACTGAGCAGGAGCACGATCTCGTCCCCATGGGGATGCACCTCCCAGGTGCTCCAGTCACTGCTGAAGTGATGCAGGGCCACCAGGGAATGGCCGTGGAAACGGTGATAGTCCCGGTCGAGGTCAGCGTAAACACCGGACGTGACCGGTACCGTGTCCACCTGCTGGTCGGGTTTGATGACCGCCCAGATCGAAGCCAGATTCATGCGTGAGTCTCCTGCGTGCGCAGCAACCAGCTGCCCCAGATGGCGGCCAGGGCCAGATCCCCGCAGGCCACGCCCACCAGCATTCCAGGGCTGAGTTGCGCCAGCCACAAGGCCAGCATGATGGCGAAGACACCGGCTTTACCGGTGACGCCGAATAGCAGCAAAGGCCGGTTGATTTCCCGGGCCAGACCCAGCCAGCCGTAGGCCAGGCCAAACAGCAGGACCAGATAGGCCAACAGGGCGGCGTAGGCGGCGGGTACATCGCCAGGCAGCTGCATCAGTCGGCCGATCACGGACTGCGGCTGGCCCAGGCCCCAGGCAGCAAGCAGGTTGAACGGCACGCTCAGCAGCAGTGTCGTGCGAACCAGCCTTTCATGTGTCACGCCCCTCTCCCGGTTTCACGTACCGGAGTGTTATAACCGTTATTCAACGACAGGGGGAGTGACGCAGAATGCGGATGCAGGTTGCGGCGTTGGTGATGATGGGGGGGTTGAGCGCGTGCTCGGTCACCGGAGCAGTAGTCAGCGTGGCCTCGACCGCCGTCGGGGTGGCGGCCGACGTGGGTGCGGCGGCGGTGAAGGGAACCTACCGGGCGGGCAAGGCCGTGGCCAGCACGCTGGAAAGCCCGCCCGAGCGGGAGGAGGGTGCGGTGCAGCTCGTCGCGACGCCGCAGGTGACGGCAGCCCCGGAAGTGCCGGCTGCCAGCAACGCGACTGCGGCGGAGGACAAGGAGCCGGTGGTCCGCGCCGAGGCACCGCAAGCGCGCAAGTCTCGCGTGGACCGGCTGGCAGGTTACTGATGCCGTCATAAAACTCTCATATTTCGAAGGCACTATCGGCGCCCCATGCGCGGGGCGGCACGCTCCGCATTCCCAGGAGTAAACCGAGTGTCTTCATCGATTGATCGTCGCGAGTTTCTGCGCCGTGCTGGCCTGGGCGGAAGCGCCGTCGCTGCGGTAGCCGCAGGGCTGCCGCGCCCCGCCGCCGCGCAGGACGCCAGCCTGGCTCCGTTCTTTCATGGTGTGGCATCGGGCGACCCGCTGGCCGACCGGGTGATTCTGTGGACCCGGGTGACGCCGCCCGCAGACCACGATGGCGGGCCCGTTACCGTGCGCTGGGTGGTGGCGCTGGACCCGGACATGACTCAGGTCGTGATGCGCAGCGAAACCGAGGCATCGGCCGAACGTGACTACACGGTCAAGCTGGATGTGACCGGGCTGGCCGCGTTTACCTACTACTTTTACCGTTTCGAGGCCCTGGGCGGGCAGAGCCTGGTCGGACGCACCAAGACCTCTCCGGCCAGAGGGCAGGGTGTGGAGCACCTGCGGCTGGGCGTGGCGTCATGCGCCAACTATCAGCAGGGCTGGTTCAACGCCTATGCGCGGATGGCTGAACGGGACGACATCGACGCGATCATTCATACCGGGGACTACCTCTACGAGTACGAGGACGGAGGCTACGGGCCGGGTTCGGCAATCGGGCGCGGTCATGAGCCGGCCGTCGAGACCGTGACCCTGGCGCAGTACCGGGGGCGGCACGCCCAGTACAAGCAGGACCCGGACCTGCGCCGTCTGCACCAGCTATTTCCCTTTGTGGTGACCTGGGATGATCACGAGTCCACCAACAATGCGTGGAAGGACGGCGCCGAGAACCACAGCGCGGACGAGGGCGACTGGGCCCGGCGCAAGGCGGACAGCCAGCAGGCCTACGCGGAGTGGATGCCGCTGCGGTCGAGCGGTGACAACGCGATCATTTATCGGGCACTGGAGTGGGGTGATCTGGTCGATCTGGTCGTCATGGATACCCGGATCGAGGGCCGCGACAAGCAGGTGACCTACCCGGGTACCGACACCGAAAACCTGGGCGCACTCGGGCTTTCTGTCGATGCGTCCGACCCCGATCGTCGCATCATTTCCGAGCAGCAAATGGACTTCGTGACCGCCAGGCTCGGTGCATCCCGGGCGCAATGGAAGTTGCTGGCACAGCAGGTAATCCTGTCGCAGTGGAATGTCGGGGCGCTTCCGCGCATCCCGGAGTTTGCCCAGGAGCTTGATTTTCCGCTGATCCTGCGGGACGGCGGTAACGCCATCAATGCCGATGCCTGGGATGGTTATCAGGCCGATCGTGACCGATTGCTCGGTTATATCTCGCAGCGGGCCATTGACAACGTGGTCGTGCTGACCGGTGACGTGCACTCATCCTGGGCCTTCGACCTGACCGTCGACCCCATGAATCCGCTGGTCTACAACCCGCTCACGGGCGCGGGGTCGGTGGCGGTGGAGTTTGTCTGCCCCGGGGTGACTTCGGCCTCGCTGGGCGGGACGCTGGACAGCATTGTCGGGGGCTTGCCGCTGGCATCCACGGCGTTCGAGACATCGCTCAAGGCGTTGAACCCGCAGATGAAATATGTGGAGTCGACCAGCAATGGCTACATGGTGCTGGATATCACCCCGGAGCGTTGCCAGGCGGACTGGTTCTTTGTTCCGGTGGAAGCCCCCGATGACGGGCAGACCGCCGGTGCGTCCTGGGCGGTGATGGATCGCAGCAACCGCCTGGTGGCCGCCGCCGCTCCGGCGGCCGGCAAGGAACCGGCTCCGCCCGTTGCCGCTGCTACGCCGGTGGCCTCGACGGCCCGCAGTGCACCCGCCGCAGGCGGCGGGCTGGGTCTGGCGGGGGTCGCTGCCGGGGCGCTGGCCGGCGTACTGCTGCAACGGCGGCGGCGGGTTCGTGAGGAAGCGCAGCAGCAGGCCGCGCCGGAAAACCGTGAGCCCTAGTCGAGATCGCTGACCAGTGCGGCGCGCGTCGCGCTGGCGAGGGGGTTGAGCGTTGCGGTGTAGGCGCTGTGCTCCACTCCGGCGGCCATGCTGACGCCATATTTCAGCGCCGCAATCATGTCGCGGTCCAGTTCCCAGCGCAGGAAGTGAACCGCGGAGGTCTTGTCCGCGGTCGAGCGCTCCAGGTCTTCGTCGGCAATGGCATAGACCCGGTCGCACCCTTCCACCTGCAGGTATACCCGGTGCTCCACGCCGACTAAACGCTGGAGCGCCCTTTTTCGCTCATCGCTATCGGCGTACTCGATCATCATGGTGGCCTTGAGGTTGTGTCCGTCGGGCACCAGCGGAGCGTAGGCTTCCAGTTCCTCGCGAATGCCGGCCTCCTCGAAGGTCTTTTCGATCCGCAGCATTTCCTGGATCTGATAGCGAATGGTCAGTTCGCTCTCGAAATGCAGCGTGATGTGTTCGCCCAGAGCGACGCGCCGGGCTTTCTTGGCCTCCAGCACCTGCGCGCGGAATTCGGTGCGCCGCCGCGCGTAGTCTTCCAGTGTCCACAGGGAATCGCGGGTGATGCTCACCACCGGGTCTCCGTTGCGAACGGGGTGCGCTCAGAGGCCATAGGCGCGGGCCAGCAGCGATAGCGGGTGGGTGACACGGGTCTCGGCGTCGCCCCCCATGCCCTGCGCAATGTGGTGGCCGGCGAGCTGGCAGTCCGAGGCAATGGCGTCCACGCTGCCACCCGGGTGTTCGGCCATTTGCCGGAAGACCGGCCGGCCGATCTTCATCGCCGTGTCGAAGTGCTCCTTCTTGACCCCGTAGGTACCGGCGTGCCCGGAGCAGCGCTCCACCACCTTGAGTTGTGTGCCCGGCACCTTTTCCAGCATTTCGCGGGTTTTCTGGCCCACGTTCTGCACCCGCAGATGGCAGCTCATGTGGTAGCTGATGTTGCCCAGGGCCTGGGGGAACGCGGTGTTCAGCAGGCCGTCCTTGTCCCGCAGTACCAGGTATTCGAAGGGGTCGAACATGGCGGCGGCAACCGTCTGGTAGCGCTCGTCATCCGGAAACATCAGCGGCAGTTCCTGTTTGAACATCAGGGTGCAGGAGGGCACCGGTGTGACGATGGCGTGGCCTTCCTGGGCCAGTTCATGGAGGCGGCGGATGTTGCGCTCGCCCAGGCGGGCGACGGACTCGAGGTCGCCCAGTTCCAGCTTGGGCATGCCACAGCAGGCCTGGGACTCGACGACGCATGCCGGAATTTCGTTGTGGGCCAGGATTTTCAGCAGGTCATGGCCGATGCCCGGCTCGTTCCAGTTCACGTAGCAGGTGGTGTACACCGCCACCTTGCCTGGCGTGCGCGCACCATCGCGTACCGGGAACTGCGGCTCGGGGGCGGCGTTCCTGGCGAAGGGCGTTCGAGCGTAGCGGGGCAGCCAGGCCTGGTGGTGCACGCCGAGGGCTTTTTCCCCCAGCGCCCGCAGGCCGGGGTTGCCTGTCGCCGCGTTGACCACGTCCACCACCACCGGGATCGAGGCCAGCTTTCCATTCAGTGCGGTGTTGGAGAGGATCTTGTCGCGAGTTGCGGTGGGCGTGCCGGCCTTGAAGTCGATGGCCTTCGAGCGCAGCATCAGGTGCGGGAAGTCCACGTTCCAGTCATGCGGCGGAACGTAAGGGCATTTGGTCATGTAGCAGAGGTCGCACATGTAGCACTGGTCGACGACCTTCTGGTAATCCGACCGGGCGACACCGTCCACTTCCATCGTGTCGCTGTCGTCGACCAGGTCGAACAGCGTGGGGAAGGCATTGCACAGGCTCACGCAGCGGCGGCAGCCATGGCAGATATCGAAAACCCGCTCGAGCTCTTCGTCGCAGGACTGGCGGTCCCAGAACTCCGGGTTCTTCCAGTCCAGCGGGTGTCGGGTCGGGGCTTCCAGCGAACCTTCGCGGTTGGCCATGCTGTCTCCTTTCAGGCTGCCGGTCTTGCTGCCGGCTGTGCCGGATCAGTGGCGAAGCAGGCACAGGTCACCGAAAGCAGCAACCTGTGCCTGACGCCTATGTGCCCTCGCTCAGGCCTCCGCGCCGAGATTGTCCAGCGCTTTCTGGAACTTGTTGGCGTGCGAGCGCTCGGCCTTGGCCAGCGTCTCGAACCAGTCCGCGATTTCGTCGAAACCTTCATCACGGGCGGAGCGGGCCATGCCCGGATACATGTCCGTGTATTCATGGGTTTCACCGGCCACGGCAGACTTCAGATTTGCAGCGGAATCACCGATCGGCATGTCGGTTGCCGGGTCGCCGACTTCGGCCAGGTAATCCAGATGACCGTGGGCGTGGCCGGTTTCGCCTTCGGCCGTGTTGCGGAACAGGGATGCCACCTCCGGATGGCCTTCGACATCCGCCTTGTTGGCGAAATACAGGTAGCGCCTGTTTGCCTGGCTTTCCCCCGCGAACGCATCTTTCAGGTTCTGGTGGGTCTTGGTGCCTTGTAATCCGGCCATATTGTGTCTCCTGTGGGCAGGTGGAGCCGCCAGACACAAGGCCGGCGACCCGATTGCAAATGGCGATCATGCAATCGCCATGCGCGATGCGACTACGGGTACCCAAAGCGCGCAAAAAATATGAACCTGCCCCCGGAGGGTGTCAAGCGATGGCCACGGCTTTGCCCTCTGTGCGGTGCGCCGTCAGCCGAAGACCACCATGCACTGCGTGCCCCGGGCGATGGCAAAACCATCGGGTGAGAACAGCGTGACGGTCTGCTGGGTGTAGCCATCGTGTGCGGCATCCAGCTGCACATCGATCACCCAGTTCTCGAGGCCCTGGCTGGCATAGGGGTGACTGGTGAAATTGAGCATCCAGGTCATCGTGCTGCCGGGCGTGAAGGTGTTGATCCAGCTCAGGCCGATGGGCGGCGGGTAGTCCGTCATGGTCAGCACATGCTGCAGGCTGGCCTGCGGGGCATCGTCCTGCAAGGCCAGACGATAGATGTGCCGGGTGTCCGGTACGCCGGCGCCGGGGAAATGGCCGGCAAGCAGCGTGGCACGGAATTGCTGCAGAAACTGCGGCATGACACCTTCCACATAGGGCATCTCGGTGCCGCTGAGATCCGTCAGTTCCGGGTGACGGAAGTCGTGGGCCACCACCGACTC
>JBFHON010000040.1:0-13917 GCA_041593295.1 Oceanococcaceae bacterium
CGGGCTCTGCAGCTAGTGCTCGGCCAGCGTGAAATGAAAGGTCGAGCCCTTGTCGCTGTTGGGCGTGACCCAGATGCGGCCATCGTGGCGTTCGACAATTTTCTGGCAATGGGCCAGACCAATACCGGTGCCCTCGAAGGCTTCGCGATCATGCAGACGGTGGAAGGGGCGGAAGATGGCCTCGGCCTCCTGAGGATCGATGCCGATGCCGTTGTCCTTGATGTGAAAGAGCCACTCGCCGTCCTGATGCTCGGCGCTGACTACGATGTGCGGGGTGCGCCCCGCGGGCTGGAACTTCGTCGCGTTGGATACCAGATTCTGGAATAGCAGACGCATGTCGTTCTCCCGGGCCTTGATCGTGGGAAGCGGGCCCACGTCGAGCACGGCATTGCTGCCCTTCAGGCGCGCCGTCAGGTTGGAGCGGACGTCATCCATGACTTCGTTCAGGTCGATGTCCTCGAAGGTGCCGACATGGCCGGTCCGGCTGAATTCCAGCAGGTCCTGCACCAGCTGGGTCATGCGTTCGACCCCGTCACCGATGAAGGTCAGCGCCTGCACCGTGGTGGCGTCCGGGGAGCCTGCCAGTGTCTGTTTGAGCAGTTCGACAAAGCTCGCAATGCTGCGCAGGGGCTCTTTCAGGTCGTGGGATGCCAGGTAGGTGAATTGCTCGAGGTCCTTGTTGCGCGCGCGCAACTCTTCGCCAATGTACTGCAGCACGTGCAGGGCCTGACGTTGCTCGGTGACATCGCGGATGACGCAGATCACCACCGGGCCGGTTCCCAGCCGGACGGTGGAAGAGGAGACCTCGATGGGGAATTCGGTGCCGTCCTTGCGCAGGCCATCCAGCGTGTTGTTGGCCGACACGAAACGCTCCAGCCGCGAGAGCAGGTTTTCGCTGCTGGCCATCCCCGGGCCACCGACAACCAGTGTGTCGACCGCCTTGCCCAGCAGATCTTCGGCGGCATACCCGAACACGCGCTGCAACTCGTCATTGGTAAACAGAATTCGCCCAGCGGGGTCCGCGACCGCAATGGCTTCCGGTGTGGCATCAAGCAGCAAGCGGAAACTCTTCGGGCTGATGCCCGCGCCGTCATCCATGGTTTGCTCGGGCTTCTGCGCCGTTGTTGCATTCGCAGTGGGTGGCATCATTCAGTGCAGTCAGGGGTGTCGAAAAATGATTCACAGGGCCGGATGCAAAATTGATGCCTTCGATTCAGAATGCAGGGTCAGGCGGGTGCCAGGCGCCTGCCACCTCTCGTTCAAGGTTAGCAGCACATGGGCCAGCAGACTTCGCAGGATGTACCGGTCACCCTGATCACCGGGGCGGCGAGCGGTCTGGGCTGGGAACTGGCCTGCCGCTTTTTCCGGCGCGGGGATGCGCTGGTCCTGGTGGACATGAATGCGCCGTTGCTTGAGGAGCGCGTCGCCAGCCTGGGGGCGCCGGAACGCGTTCTGTCCTGTACCGGGGATCTCACCGGTGCCGCGTTTCCAGCACAGTTGCGGGATGCCGTCAGCCAGCGTTTCGGGCGCCTGGATACGCTGGTCAACAATGCCGGGATCACCCACCGTTCTGCGGTGCGCGAAACCGACCTTGCAGTCTTCACCCGGGTGATGGCGGTGGACTGGCAGGCGCCTGTAGCCCTGACGGTGGCGCTGCTGCCCCTGCTCGAAAGCAGCCGTGGCCAGATCGTGAATATCGGCTCGATGGCGGGCTGGATGCCGGTGCCCGGACGGGCGGCCTACTGCGCGGCCAAATCCGCGCTGGCGCAGTTTTTCGAGGTGTTGCGGCTGGAAAGCGAAGGCCGGGGCATTCACATCCTTAATGTGTACCCGTCGTTTCTGGATACCCCCATCGAGAAGAATGCCCTGGGGGCCACAGGGCAGCCGGCAGCACACGCGCGCTCCACCGTCGGGGCGATTCGCGGTGCGGACTGGATGGCGGCGAAGATACTGACGGCGCTGGAGCGCCGTCAGCCCTGGCTGTTCCCGGATCGACTGTCGTGGCTGGGCAGCCTTTTGTGGCGGGTCTGGCCACGGCAGTATCTGGCGACGGTCCGGCGCCGCTTTGCCGCCGAACTCAGTCGTTCGTAGGCTGCGGCGTGCGGCAGGCGTCATCGGCGTGCTGGCAGCGCGGGTCGGCGACGCCGATTTCCGGCTGCAGCGTGGCATGCCGGATATCAAACTTCTCGGCCAGCATGTCGTGCAGGTCTTCCGCCATGTCCGGCCAGCGCGCCATGTCACTGATCACCACGTGGGCGGACATGGCTGTCATGCGTGAGGAGAGGGTCCAGATGTGCAAATCGTGCACATCGATGATTTCGGGCGCCGCATCCAGCACGCCGGTGCGCACGGCGCGCAGCGAGATGCCGTCCGGGATCCCTTCCATCACGACGTTCAGCGCTTCCAGCAGCAGGCGGGTCGAGGAGACCAGAATCAGCAGGCAGATCAGCAGCGACAGAATCGGGTCGATCGGCGTCCAGGCGGTGAGCCAGATGGTGACCCCGGCGACGATTGCGGCGATTGACCCCAGCAGGTCGCCGAGCACATGCAGCAGGGCACCGCGCGTATTCAGGGTCTGTTCGCCCCGGTGCAGGATCGCCATGACCAGCAGATTGACGCCCAGGCCGATCGTGGCAATGATGATGACGGTAGGGCCGGCGACCTCTGCGGGGTTGCGCAGGCGGTCGATGGCGGCGATCCCGATCAGCACCACGACGGCATACATGAAGAAGACGTTGACCAGGGCGCCGATGACCTCGGCTCGCTGCAGGCCATAGGTGTAGCGGCCGGTTGTGCCGATGCGGCTGACCGATGCGGCCAGGGCGCCGAGTGCCAGTGCACCGGAGTCGGTAATCATGTGCCCGGCATCGCCCATCAGGGCGAGGGAGTTGGCCATCCAGCCGCCGATGAACTCGACGACTGCGAAGAGTGCGGTTGCGGTGAGGGCCAGAGCGAAAGTTCGTCGACTGTCGGTGCCGTCAAGCCTGTGGGCGTCGGCGCCGTGCGAGTGTGTACCCATGAGAGATCCCGCTTGTGCAGGCGCGGGTCGTTGCAACTGAGCGCACATGCTACGCGACGTCCCGGCATGACAGCAGGCTGATGGGTAGCACCGGCAAAAAAAAGACCGCCGTTGAAACAACGGCGGTCTGGGATCGGGATCGAGGATGGCCTGGAGGCCAATCTAGGGGGAGGACACTTGGGGAGTGGATCCCGATCGGGGGAGAACGCTTTTGCTGCAAGGCCTTGCCTTCAGCGTGGGCGTAGATTGCGCCCCTGCCTGTCAACAAAACGTCAACGGAAAACGGGGTTTTTCCGGGGCCTTCTATGCGGCGTCAGGGGATGTCCAGAAACTTGTGCTGTTGCAGGCTCAGGCGCCATTTCGGGTGCTTGCGGCAGTAGTCCACGCTGTCGCGGGTGTGCTGTTCACGCTGCGCCGAGTCCAGCGGTTGCAGGAAGAAGTGCGCGAATTCCAGGTCCGTGAAGTTCTCGGGCTGCATGTCCGCCTCGGGCTGCGGGTAGACCAGCTTCAGCTCGTCGCCGCAGGTGACCTGCAAGGGCGCCCTGGCCTTGGGGCTGATGGTGAGCCAGTCAATGCCCGGAGGAGGCGGTACGGTGCCGTTGGATTCCACGGCTACCGCAAAGTGCTGCCCGTGCAGGGCATCAACCAGGGCACGGTCGAGTTGCAGCAGCGGCTCACCCCCGGTGCACACCACCAGCCGGTGGTCTCCGTCGGCATGCGGCCAGTGGGCAGCCACGGCGTGGGCCAGGTCGTCAGCGCTGGCGAACTTGCCCCCGCCCGGGCCGTCGGTGCCTACAAACTGGGTATCGCACCAGGCCGCGCAGCCCCCGGGGCCCTTGTGGCGCTGGTCTTCGCGTCCGCTCCACAGGTTGCAGCCGGTAAAGCGCAGGAAGACGGCAGCACGGCCGGCCTGGGCGCCTTCGCCCTGCAGGGTGTAATAGATCTCGCGAACGCTGTAGGCCATGGTCAGATGGGCAGCGCAGGGCTTTGCTCGCCCCAGCTCAGGATGCTTCCGCAGCCGCGGGTTTCGAACAGGTCAACCCGGTCGAGGGCGGGCAGCATGGGTGCCGCCTGTTGCCGGATCCAGCGCGCCAGGCCGGTCGTGTCGGCACGCTCCAGCTGGTCCAGCGTATGCAGCGGGTGGTGGTCGAGGGCCTTGAACACCGGGCGGAACAGCTCCTTCACGTCGCCGAAATCAATGGTCCAGCCCATCACCTCGTCCAGTGCGGCGTGCAGGTGCAGGCGTAGCGTGAAGGTGTGGCCATGCAACCGGCCCAGCGGGTGCCGGGGCGGGGCATCTGGCAGCTGCACGGCGCTGTCCAGGGTCAGGTCTTTCCAGATGCGGTAGTGCGTGCCGTCGAAGTTGGCGCCGCAGCTGCCGGTTTCATAAACGGTGACCCAGGACAGTTCCGGTAGCTCGGTCTTGAGCTGTGCCCAGATCCACTGCGACAGGTTTTCGCTGGTCGGGTTTTCCAGGCCGGGAATGTCGTTGAGACAGTGGTGATCCAGGCGGGCGTGCAGCGGCGCCCAGCAGGCATCAATGTGGTCGTAGTCGATCCCCATCGGCGCATCGCCGATGTTGGCGTCTGCATGCAGGATCACGATGAAGCCGTGGCCGTGCATGCGGCCGCACTTGTGCCCGGCGGGGACGTTGGGAAGCTGGTGCGCCGCTTCGAACTGGTAGCGCCGCCAGATGTGGGCGTGCCCGCTGCCGTCCAGATCGACGCCCTGTTCGGTGGTGCTCTGGATGGCGCATTTCTGTATGCCGAGATCCGGCAGCTGGGTCCGCAGCCAGCGGGCGAGGTTCTCGTCCGTGGGCACGTCCAGCAGGGTGTTCAGATGGGAATAGTCGAGGCGCGCGATGCACCGGGTCAGCTGCTGCTGCAAATCGGTCACTGCACTGCCCGGGAACTGCTCCCATGCCGGCGCGGGCGTGGCGCGCACGGCGGCGATGAAGCTGTGTCCGTGCAGGTTGCGACCGCGGTGCCCTTCGGGCAGCGTCGGTACCTGCCGGGCGGCCTCGAAAGGCGCTGCAGCGCTGAGCAGGACGCGTTCGTTCATGGGCGGGCAGCCGCCAGGGCGGGGTCGGGAATGCCGGCCTGGGCAAAGCCGCGGGCACGCAGGAGGCAGGAGTCGCAGTGTTCGCAGGGTGCGCCTGCGGGCGTCGGGTCATAGCAGCTCAGCGTCAGGCCGTAATCGACGCCCAGCTCCATGCCGCGGCGGATGATATCCGCCTTGCTCAGTTCGATGAGGGGCGTGTGCACCGTGAACTTGCCGCCTTCGATGCCGGCGCGCGTGGCCAGGCCGGCAAGCTGTTCGAAGGCCCGGATGAATTCGGGACGACAGTCCGGGTAGCCGCTGTAATCCACTGCGTTGACGCCGATGAAGATGTCCTGCGCCCCCAGCACCTCGGCCCAGGCCAGCGCGAAGGAGAGGAAGACCGTGTTGCGCGCGGGTACGTAGGTCACCGGGATGCCGTGCTCCATCGCGTCATCGCTGCGGTCCTTGGGGACGTCGATGTCGGCGGTCAGCGCGGAGCCGCCAAACATGCGCAGGTCAATGTCGGCGACCACGTGTTTCACCGCGCCCAGGGCTTCGGCCACCTTGCGCGCACTTTCCAGCTCCTGCGCGTGGCGCTGGCCATAGCGAAAGCTCAGCGCATAGGGCGCATAGCCGGCGGCGCGCGCCATGGCGAGGGTGGTGGCGGAGTCGAGCCCGCCAGAAACCAGGCAGACGGCAGGAGGGGAAGAGGGCATGGCGGCAAAAGACTTGCAAACCCTTGAATTATCGCTGAAACCAAGCCGCGGGGTGATTCCTGCGCCGTTTTTCCTCCTATGACCGCCAATCGCCATGACGCCTGACATGCTGAATCACCTGCCCCCAGGGCCGTTGGGTGAGCGTATCCAGCGTCAGAGCAAGTTGCGGGATCTGGAGCCTGCGGCGGGCCTGGGGGTGCTGCGGGCGGTTCGCGTCAACCGGCGCCTGGCCCAGGCCTTGCGCAGCGTGATGTACCTGGCCACGGTGCTGGCCCTGTTCACGGTAGGTACGCTGCACCTGGAGAAATACCGCTGGGCGCAAACGACCGCGGTGGCGCTGCTGCCGCTGCTGATGTTGTCCTGGTGGATGTACGCGCGGCAGCTGCGCGCCTATGCCGACGCGGCCCTGCGTGCCGAACGCGAGGTCAGCGAGCGCAACAAGAAGCTGCAGGCGCAGGTGAGTGAAGGCACGCGGGAGCTGCTGATGCTGGCGCAGGAACTGTCCATGTCCAATGACGGCTTGCGTCGGGAAATGGACGCCCGCGCCAAGGTGGAGGTGGAATTGCGTCAGGCGCAGAAGCTGGAGTCGGTGGGTCGTCTTGCTGCCGGCGTGGCTCACGAGATCAATACGCCGGTCCAGTTCGTGAATGACTCGGTGCACTTCCTGAGCGAGGGCGTCAACGATCTGAGTCGGCTGATTGGCTGCTATCGATCGGCTCTGCAGGAGTTGCCCCCCGAATCGCGTCGAGCCTGCGAGGAGCTCGAAGACGACATCGAGCTGAGCTATCTGCTGGACAAGCTTCCCAGCGCCATTGATCGCAGCATTGATGGTCTGGGGCGTGTCGCGACCATTGTCCGCTCGATGAAAGAGTTCGCACACCCTGACGGCAGCGAGAAAGCCGAAGCCGACATCAACAAGGCGATCGAGAGCACGCTGGTGATCGCGCGCAATGAATACAAGTATGTCGCCGACCTGGAAACCGACCTCGGGCTGTTGCCGATGGTCCCGGTCTACCTCTCGGAGCTGAATCAGGCGGTGCTCAACATCGTGGTCAACGCAGCGCATGCCATTGCAGAACAGGTCGGAGGCTCCGGGCGCCGGGGCTTGATCACGGTCCGGACCAAGCTGCAGGATGACGATATCGTCATCTCGATCAGTGATACCGGCGGCGGTATTCCCGAGGCCATCCGCGAAAAGATTTTCGACCCCTTTTTCACCACCAAGGAGGTGGGCAAGGGAACCGGACAGGGGCTGGGTGTCGTGCACTCCGTCGTTGTCGAAAAGCACCAGGGTCATATTGATGTGGAAACCGAGCCTGGTGTCGGGACCACCTTCCATCTGCGGATCCCGGTTCATCCGCGGCAGCCCCCCCAGAGCGCACTTGGAGTGCCGAAGTCATGATATCTACCCGAGCCCATCGCCCCATCAACCCGGCCCCCGTTCCGCCCGAGGACACGCCACCGCCGCCGCGCCCGACGCGTCGCAAGGCCAAGATCCTGTGCGTGGATGACGAGGAGCAGGTGCTCAGTGGCCTGGAAATGCTGCTCGGGCGTCGCTACAACATCCTGACGGCGACCGGCGGGGAAATCGCCCTGAAGATGCTGGTCGAGCACCCGGATGTCGAGACCATCATTTCCGACATGCGGATGCCGGGCATGGATGGTGCGGCATTCCTGCGCGAGGCCCGGGATGTGGCTCCGGATGCGACCCGCATCCTGCTGACCGGGCAGGCCGAGCTGGCATCGGCCATCGCGGCCATCAATGAAGGCCAGATCTTCCGCTTTCTGACCAAGCCCTGCCCGCCCAGCGACCTGCAGATCGCCATTGATGCTGCGGTCAAACAGTACCGCCTGGTCGTCGGTGAGCGGGAGCTGCTGGAGGGAACCCTGCAGGGCAGCATCCGGGCGATGATCGAAGTGCTGTCGATGACCAACCCGCTGGCCTTCGGGCGCGGCACCCGGGTGCAGTCCGAGGCCATGCTGCTGGCCAAGAAGCTGGACATGGGCGCGCCCTGGCAGCTCAACGTGGCGGCCATGCTGATGGAGATCGGCAGCATCACGCTGCCCGATCCGGTGCTGGAGAAGCTGCACAACGGCCGCGAGCTGGACGAGCATGACAAGGTGCTGGTCGAGCGTGCCTGCGGCGTCACGGAAAAGCTGCTGGCCAATATTCCCCGGCTGGAAGTTGTGCGCACCATCGTCAGTCTGGTGACGCGCAAGGTGTTGCTGCGCGATTTCGTGCTCAGCGAGGAGCAGCTCGAACTGGCAAGAACCCTGGCGCGGGTGCTGCAGGCTGCCGTCGAATACGACCAGCTCGAGGCGCAGGGCATGACGCCCCGGCTGGCGGTTGAGACCATGGATGCCCGCGGTCACTATCCCGACGTGATCATCGAGGCCCTGACAGCGATGCACACGGCTGATGGTGTGCGTGGTCGCCTGGCCGAGCTGCCGCCATCATCGCTGCGCGTCGGGATGGTGCTGGCCGATGACCTGCGCATGAGCACCGGGGCCATGCTGGTTCCCCGGGGGTTCACGGTCAGCGAAGGATTGCTGGCGCGGCTCAGTCATCTGGCTGAGGGGGCCTTGCGGGGCAAGGTGCGGGTGTATGTGGACGCGGCACCGGACGACTGAGTAAAAAGAGTCCACATCCGTGCCGATCCTCGTTAGGCTTGTCCGGCAAACTTCTGGAGCCTTGCGAGATACAACCATGCGAAACCCTGGAAAAAACCCCACGACTGTCCTGCTGGTACTGGTTACCGCGCTGCTGGGTGCTTGCGCTTCCGGCCCGAACAAGGAACGTCAGACCGTCGGCTGCATGCAGTGCGGCGAAATTATCGACATCCGCCCGCAGGGGGCGACAACCCGCTCCGCGGCGCCGGTGCTTGGTGCCGCGCCGACCACGCGGGTGCTGGAGCCGGCGAACCGCCTCGGGCTGGGCACGTCGGCCACGGGAGGACTGCCATCCGCCGTATCGGCGGGTGAAGTGCCTGTTTATCGTGTTGACGAGATGTCGCGCCTGACCCGTCGCGCCGAAGTGGTGTTGCGGATGGACCGTGGCGGCGTCGAAACGCTGCTGGTCGAGGATGCGCACACCTTGCGTATCGGAGAGCGCGTGCGGCGGGTGGGCAACCGTCTGGTGCCGGAGCCGGATGCAGCGGGGCCGAACTGATCACCGGTTCTGACGCCATCGCCATGGCGGGCGCGACGGGCGTGGCGGACTGGGCAGATTTCCGCGTGGAATCTGCGTTCACGGCAGCACTCCCCGGCGACCGGGGCGCGCCCCACATTTCCCGGCTGACGCCGGATGTGTGCTGGGCCGCAGCACAGCCGGAGATGCCGCCGTCGCCCGTGCTGCGGGTCTGGAATGCGCAGCTGGCCGATGAGCTGGGCTTGCCTTCGATGGCTGAGTCCGGGGCAGCGGAGGCTGGTGCAGCGCTGTTTTCCGGGAAGCGAGTAGCGGCCGGCAGCACGCCCTACGCCATGCGCTACGGCGGGCATCAGTTCGGGAACTGGGCCGGGCAGCTGGGGGATGGCCGGGTCATCAACCTCGGTGAATGGCGGGATCCGCGCGGTGTGCTGCAGACCCTGCAATTGAAAGGGCCCGGGCGGACGCCGTACTCGCGGGGAGCCGATGGCCGCGCGGTGCTGCGATCCTCGATACGCGAATATGTGCTCAGCGAAGCCATGCACGCGCTGGGCGTTCCCACTTCGCGGGCGCTGGCCCTGGTGACGACCGGCCATGCCGTCGAGCGGGACATGCTCTACGACGGGCACCCGACGCTGGAACCTGGCGCCATCGTGACCCGCGTGGCTCCGGGGTTTATCCGGCTGGGGAATTTCGAGATCCACGCAGCGCAGGATGAGACTTCGCTGCTGCAGCAGTTGTTCGATTTCTGCATGGCGCAGCACTTTCCGGCGCTGGAACGGGACCCGCTGGCACTGTATGCAGAGGTCTGCGAGCGCACCGCAGACCTGATGGCGCACTGGACAGCCCTGGGCTTTGTGCACGGGGTGATGAATACGGACAACCTCAGCGTTCTGGGGCTGACCATCGACTACGGCCCCTTTGGCTGGCTGGAGCCGTTCGACCCGGCGTGGACGGCCAATGAGGTGGATACCGGCCGGCGTTATTGCTATGGCCGGCAACCACAGATGGCGCAATGGAACCTGTCGCGTTTTGGCTCCGCGCTGTCGCGGCTGGGTGCGCCCGTGGCAGAGCTCGAGTCCATTCTCCGGGGCTACACCGACCGCTACAACGGGCGTTTCCAGGCGCATATGGCTGCCAAGCTGGGCCTGCGCACGCTGGTGGCTGACGATCAGGAATGGCTGGGGGCCCTGTTTGCGTGGATGCAGGAGGGCCAGATGGACATGACCATCCTGTTCAGAGGGCTTGTCGAGTGCGTGAATGCCGCATCGGCTGCGGATGCTGAAGACTGCTTCGATCAGGTCTGGGCTGCTGCCAGCTATGAACCGGAGCCGACCCCGGTGTCCGGGGCGGCCCGGAGCTGGTTTCGTGGCTGGTGGGAGCGGCAGCAGGCTTCGTCGCTCAGCCGTCAGGACGCCACCCGGCGAATGCGCGAGGCCAGCCCGGCTTTTGTGCCGCGAAACTGGCGTCTGGCCCAGGCCATCGAGGCCGCAGAGAGTGACGACTGGTCCGATCTCGAGGCCCTGCTGCAGCGCTTGCAGACCCCCTTTGCCGGGGATTTCCCGGAAGTGGTGGCGCAGAAACGGCCGCAGTGGGCGGTGAGTCGCCCGGGTTGCGGCCGCCTGACCTGCAGCAGCTAGGGCGTCGCAGCCGCGTAGCGGTATTCAATGGCCCCGATCCGGGCCTGCGGGTCCTGCTGCAGTTCGACCGGGCGATACAGCACCAGGGTGCCGGCGATTTCGCTGCCGGGGCCCAGTGCAATGACCGGCTTGCGACGGCTGTGGCGGCTGTCCTCTACGGTCAGTGACCCCTGGATCCGGCTTTCATCCTGCAAGGTGACCCGGGTGTTGACGATGGAAACGTCGCCGGAAATGGTGGCGCCGCTGAGGGCCAGTTCTCCGTTGACCTGAGCCACATCGCCGCTGACGCTCGCCTGATCCAGCAGCATCCGGCCATTGACCTTGTCGATGTCACCGGCAACCCGGGCGCCGCTGCGGAGCCGGACTTCACCGTTGACGCTTTGAATGCTGCCGGCGAGGGCCTGCGGTTGCAGGGTGATGTCGCCATTCACGGCTTCGATGTCCTGGACCTGTGCGCCTTCCCGGATGTCGATGTCGCCGTTCACGCTGGAAACATCACCGCCGTCGCTTCCGGCATGGATGCGCAGGTCGGCGTTGATGGTGGCGTGGTCGTCCCGGTGGCTGCGGTCTTCATGCGAATGCACGTCGACCACGATGCATGCGGAAAGCGCAATGGCGCAGAGGGCGGTGAGGCCGAGGTTCTGGGCGAGTTGCCAGGTTTGCTTGGGCATGGGGCAAGGTCTGCTGAGAAATGTACGGCTCTCTCAGCAGTGACCGTGCCAAATCATAAGTCTCTGAAAATAATGCAAATATCCTGATTTTTCGTTCGGCGTAGTGGTGAAATAGGCCAGAAAACGGTCCCTGGCGCCGAACCGGAGGCTGGGGTCAGGCGCCGGCCTCGCGCAGGCTCGTGATGGGCCAGCCGCGTTCCAGAGCAACGGACTTGAGTCGGGGGCAGGGGTCGACCGCGACCGGGTGCTGAGCCCATTCCAGCAACGGGATGTCATTCGCGGAGTCCGAGTAGAACCAGGATTCACAGACCGTGCGCTCGGCGAGCCAGTCCTGCAGCTTGCTGACCTTGCCTTCCTGGAAGCAGGGCGTGCCATCGATTTCACCGGTCATGCGGCCGTCGGCATAAACCGGCTCGGTGCCGATCAGCGCGTCGATTCCCAGCCGGTCCGCGATGGGGCGGGTAATGAAGGTGTTCGTTGCGGTGATGATTACCAGTTCGGCGCCATTCTGGCGATGGCTTTCGATCAGCTCGGCGGCGCCAGGGGCAATGATGGGCTCGATGACCTCTTCGACGAATCGGTCGCGCAGTGCATTGAGCTTGTCGGGGGCGACGGCGCCCATGCGGCCGAGTGAGAAGCGCGCAAACTCGTAGATGTCCAGCGTGCCCGCCTCATATTGCGCATAAAAGCGCTCGTTCGCGGCTGTGTACTCCCGGCCGTCGACCAGGCCACTGCTGACCAGATACTGGCCCCAAAGGTAGTCGCTGTCTCCGGCGAGCAGGGTGTTGTCGAGGTCAAAGGCGGCAAGCTTCATCGGGTGGGCTCTTGGGTCGGGAGGGTGCGCTGTGGAAAAATAGCGTCAGTTACAAAATTCAAGGATTTCATCATGGTCGATTTGGACGGCTTTCGCCCCAATGTCGGCATCGTGGTGACAGGTGAACAAGGCAAGCTGCTCTGGGCGAAGCGCGTGGGGCAGGATGCCTGGCAGTTTCCTCAGGGTGGGATCCAGCGCGGAGAGTCGCCGGAAGAAGCCTGTTACCGCGAATTGTACGAGGAGCTGGGCCTGAGCGAGGACGATGTGGAAATCGTCGGCCGCACCCAGGGCTGGTTGCGCTACCGGCTGCCGCTGCGGTTCATTCGTCGTGGCAAGCACCCGCTTTGCATCGGGCAGAAGCAGAAATGGTTCCTGCTGCGCCTGAAAACCGATACGGATGCCATTGCCTTTGATGCCACCGGACACCCCGAATTCGATGGCTGGCGCTGGGTGGACTGGGACCTGCCGGAGAAGGAGGTGGTCTTCTTCAAGCGGTCGGTGTATCGACGGGCTTTGCGGCAGCTGAGCGAGTGGCGGGAAGAGGGCGAAGTGCTTTCTGAGTAGTGGTGTTGACAATCATTCGCATTTGTATTCAACTATGCGCATGATTGTTTGCGTTTGCCACAATGTGAACGACCGCCAGATCGCGGCTTGCGCGGGTCAGGGGGTGCGTACCATCAAGCAGCTCTGCGGCCGGACGCGGGCCGGGACCCGGTGTGGCAAATGCCTGTGCGAAGCACGTCGCATCCTGCTGGACTCCGTTTCCCGTCACGAGAATGCGGGTGCGGGCGCAGCCATCAACGCGCTGAGTGGTGCCGCCTAGCCCATCATCCGGGTTAGGATGGCGGCATCATTTACCTACGGAGAATCGTCATGCGGGGTGACGCCAAGGTCCTGGAATACCTGAACGCCGGTTTGCGCAACGAGCTGACCGCGATCAACCAGTATTTCCTTCACGCGCGGATGTTCAAGAACTGGGGCCTGCAGGCTCTGGCCAAGAAGGAATACGAAGAATCCATCGATGAAATGAAGCACGCGGATGAGCTGGTCGAGCGCATCCTGATGCTCGACGGGCTGCCGAATCTGCAGGACATCGGCCGTCTCCGGATCGGTGAAGACGTGCGTGAATGTCTGCAGGCCGATCTGGCCGTGGAGATGGATGCGCACCCGATGTACAAGGAAGCCATCGCCTATTGCGAGTCGGTGGGTGATTACGTCAGCCGCGAGATCCTGGTCCGTATCCAGGAAAGCGAAGAAGAGCACATTGACTGGCTCGAGACGCAAATCGCCCTGCTCGACAAGCTGGGTGAGCAGAACTACCTGCAGCTGGCGGTTACCGACGTCGCCGGGGACTGACCCCGGCCTTAGAACGGCTTGACGACGGCCAGCAGAACCGCGCCAATCAGCGCCACTGCGGGCACCTCATTAAACAGACGGTACCAGCGGGAACTGCGGGTGTTCTGTCCTTCCCGAAAACGGCTGACCAGGCGGGCACAGGTGGCGTGATAGGCCACCAGCCCGGCAACGATCAGCATCTTGGCGTGGAACCAGCCGGTCTGCAGCAGATCACCACGGTAGGCCAGCAACAGCCAGAGGCCGAAGATGAATGTCAGGGCCGCGCCGATATGGGTGATTCCCAGCAGGCGTCGCTCCATCACCAGGAACCGGGCATGGCCCGTGCTGTCCGTGGCGGGCATTTCCGCGTGGTACACGAACAGGCGCGGCAGATAAAACAGCCCGGCGAACCAGGTGACCATGAAAATGATGTGCAAAGCCTTGAGCCAGAGCATGAGGGTGCAGTTTCCGGAGTAAGAGCGAAAGGATAGGCCGGGTCAGGTGCGGTATGCGCCCTCGATGGCCTCGCGGGTGAGC
>JBFHON010000041.1:0-13870 GCA_041593295.1 Oceanococcaceae bacterium
CATGCCTCGCAGGATCTTGCGTTCTACCGAGATGCCATGCCCGAGATCGTCACGCAGCGGGCCCTGGTGGGTGCAGGCACCCGCGCTCAGCAGGCTGGTGGCGCCGAGTAGCCAGATTGCCCATCGCGGTGCGCGGGTCGGGGGGTGTTGCAGGGAGCGGGGCATCAGCGAGGTGAGTTTGCACGGGGTATCAGCCTGTAACGGAGTAGTGCTGCGATTCCGTCGCGGCCCGGATGGCCCGCTGCCGTCGGGTGCCGATCGGCAGCAGACAGGGGCTGCATTGCCGGTACCGCAGCGTGCCCAAAAATTCGCCGGAGTGTCCCGGTGTCAGGTGTCAGGTGTCAGGTGTCAGGGGGCAGCCGGTAGCTCGTCGATTACCGGGATCACGATGTTCGACGCCGTTTCACCACCGGTATACACGGTCAGCATGCCAACAGCCTGGTTGACCAGATCGGGTAGCGGCGGCAGCCCGTGAGGCAGATCGGAGGCGCCGACGGTCACCCGCAGGGAGTGGCCCGCTGCGATCACGAAACTGCTGGGAAAGATTTCCACATTCAGTTCCACGATTTCTCCCGGAGCTGGTGCGGCCTTGGTCTCTTCGGTGAAGGGGTGCCAGGGCTGGATCATTTCACCGTCAAGGTAGCGACTCTTGTCCGGATCGACTGCCCGCATCGAGGCGGTGAGCAGCCCGTTGGTGAGCTCCTGTGAGCGCCCGTCCGGGTAAACGTCGGTGACCCGCACCACCAGCCCGGCGTCCAGGGCGGTGGTGGACACCCACACGTTGGCCTGCATCGGGCCATTGACGTACAGCGGCTCCTCCAGCGGGGCGGTGGTAAAGGTGGCCTCGAGCAACAGCTCATTGAGCCGGTTGTCGGTGGCGCAGGGGAGGGGCAGCATGCCGATGATGCCGGCGGTCCACTGGCTGGCGCTCATGGAGCACACACCGTTGGCAGGAACCTGCGGAACCAGGACCGTGCCGGTGGCTCCCTCGTCGTCGGTCAGGCCGCCATCCGGCTGCAAATGCAGCACCCGGGCCCGGGCTGCCGGGTGGGGCCAGTCGGGCGCGGTGACCCAGCGCTCGGCCCCGTACAGGTACTGGGTGACGGCGGGCTGGGACTCGACACCGTTGCGGTCGCCGCGCAGATAGCGGTCGAACCACTGCAGCGCCATCTGGTCGATGCTGGGCACATTGTCTGCCGGCAGGCCTTCGCCCGTGGAGCCGCCGAGGTGGGTCCATGGGCCGATGACGAGCTTGGATTCGGCCCGTGTCTTCATGGCCTCGTAGAGCATCGGTTCGCCGCGCTGAAACAGGTCATTCAGACCGCCAACGACAAAGGTGGGGATGGAAATGTTCGCGGTGTACTCGATGGGGGAGCGGATACGCCAGAACTCGCTGTCGTAGACCGTTGCCCCGCCCAGCAGGGCATCCGCGATGGTTCCGGCGCCGAACTGCAAAAAGGAGCCGCTCAGGTGTTCGAGAAAGATGCTCAGCGCGTCAGCCGGGTTGTTCTGCAGCGCCGCGGCGGGGAACAGCCCGAGGCCACCCACCAGGCCGACCCACAGCGGGATGAAGCCGGCGTTGGTCTGGCCGCCGGTGAAAACGATGTCGCGGTAGGCGTCGGCCATGGGCACGATGGCGAACATCGCCTTGTGCGAGGGGTGCTGGTGCTTGGCAACAAAAAACTGGGACAGCCCCATGTAGGAGGGGCCCCAGGTGCCGACATGGCCATTGCTCCAGGGTTGGGCATCAATCCAGTTCAGTACCTCCAGGTAGTCATCCTGGGCGGCGGCACCGAAGGATTCCCAGCTGCCTTCAGAGCTGCCGGTGCCACGCTCGTCCACATAGACGTGGACGTAGCCACGTGCGACCAGACTGTTGGCATTCAGCGCATACGACGACAGGCTGCTGTTGTAGCCGGTCACGGTCAGGATGACTGGCAGCGGTTCGCTGACGGGGTTGCCGCTGTCATCGGCGGGGCGAATGATGTGCAGGGCCAGGGACACGCCGTCACGCATTTCGACAAAGGCGTCAGAACTCGCGGTGGCGGTGTACTCGGCCGGGCGGTCGTAATCCGTCCATTGACTGTGGGTTTCCGGCAGGGGCAGGTTCTGGCTGCGTGCCTCAGCCTGGTCATCGCGCCCGCCGCTGCAGCCCGCGCAGCAGATCAGCGCGAGCATCCCGAATGCAGATAAAGAATTACGTATTGTCATGGTGTCCTGCCCCTGAGTATCCGCTCTGTCGAGCCGAAAAGCCCTGTCGAGTCATTCGACAATTGTCAGATTATAACTGCGCCAGAAGCTGCCGAAAAATCCAGCCCGCGGGACGCGGCGACATGCCCCGGAATGGGCGTCAGATGAGGGCTTGCGGTGCTCTGCACGCTTCTGCACAACGCGCATTGCGCCCCCGATACTGATAACTGGCGCACTTATTGCTAAATTTGTTTCGGCCTGTCTTGGGGCGGGTTCGGTGCCAGCACGGCAACCGGAAAAATCAGAACAACATTAGAACAATCGATGAGGGAGTTTCACGGGGTGCCGCATGCGGGCCCGGAGTGAAGCCACGTTCAAACACACCTGGCTGGGGAAAAATATGCGTTTGCGAACTGGAATCGCGGGGCTTGCCGTTCTGGCATCGCTATTGGTGTTGCTGGCTCTGGTCAGCAAGACGCAGCAGCGGGAGTTGACGGCTAGCGATGTCACCGAGCAGTTGCTGGCACTGTCAGGTGCCGACCAGGCGCTGGCTCAGATCGATGCCGAGCTCAACCGGATCCGGGTTGAACAGGACACCAACTTCACGCTGCTCAACAGTGCTGACGAACGCTGGCAGGATGCCAACGGGAATCTCGCGGTCTCCCTGGGCGCGACATCCATGGGTGTGGCCCTGCGCGGGTATTTCGATGACGCGGAACACGCCCGCAAGCTGCTGCAGGACTTTCGGGTGCAGCAGAACGATTTTGTCAGCAGCTTCAATGCCTTTCGCAGCCAGGCGGAGTCCAGTCTGAAGCAGATGGTGCTCGCCGGTGCTGACGAACAGGTGCAGCAACTGGTCCCGCGCCTGGTGGAGGAACTGGCCCGGTACAGCCTGCAAAGCCGGCCGGACAATGCGGAAACCATCGAAGTGCTGGCAGCCCGGGTGCCGGCGGACTTCGCGGCACTGCCGGAAGCGGCCAAAGTCCTGCAGGCCCGCAAGGATGCGCTGCAGGCCACGCTGAATGCCTGGTCGCAACTGGAACTCGCCGAGGCGCTGGAAACAGCCGATAGCCGGCAGCGGGATGAACTGGCATTGCAGGAACGCAGCCTGAACACCTACACCATCGCGCTGGCTGCTTATGCCGGGGCGCTGCTGCTGGTGTTTGGCCTGATCGGGCTGCGCCTGCAGAAAAGCCTGACCGAGCTGGATGCGATCAACACGGACCTGGAAAAGGTGGTGCAGAAGCGTACCGCCGACCTGCACAAGGCCCTGAACGAACTACGCATGCAGCAGGCGCACCTGGTGCAGTCCGAAAAGATGGCGTCGCTGGGGCAGATGGTGGCCGGCGTCGCCCACGAGATCAATACGCCGCTGGGCTACGCCACGAGCAACGTCGAAACCATTCGCGAATCACTCGGGATCGTCAGCGACGCCGGCGGGCTCAGTGAAGACGCGGCCGAGCGCATGGAAGAGGCCGATGTGCTGCTGGAAGACGCGATGCATGGCCTCGGCCAGATCGATGAACTGGTCAAGAGCCTGAAAAACTTCAGCCGCGTCGACCGCTCGCACACGGAGCTGTTCGACCTGAATCAGGGCCTGGATACGGCGCTGAAGATCTGCCAGAGCAACCTCAAGGGACGCATCGAGGTCGAGAAAGACTATGCCGCGGGACTGCCCGAGCTCCTGTGTGCCCCGTCGCAGCTGAACCAGGTCTTCCTCAATCTGATCAACAACGGGGCGCAGGCCATCGATGGCCCGGGCTCGATCAGGCTGGCTACCCGGCAGGTCGGTGACCGGATCGAAGTGCGCATACGTGACAGCGGTTGCGGCATGGACGAGGAAACCCGGGCCCACATCTTCGAGCCTTTCTTCACCACCAAGCCGGTCGGTGAAGGCACCGGCCTGGGGCTGTCCATCGTGTTCCGCATCGTGGAAGACCATGGCGGCACCATCGATGTGAACTCGGCCCCGGGGGAAGGCACCGAGTTTGTCATCAGCCTGCCGGTGCGGAAAGCGGCTGAGGCGGCACCCGCTGCGGCGCAGCAGACGGCCGTGATCCTGGATGAGCCGGAGGAGGTGCTGAATGCCTGAAGCCGTTGCCATGGAGGTTGAGCGGCCTTCGGCAGCAGCAGCGGGGCGTCCCCGGCTGTTGTTCGTCGACGATGAGCGGCGCGTGCTGGTTTCGCTCAAATCCATCTTTCGCAATGACTACGACGTGCGCACCACCACCAGCGGTGACGAGGCATTGCAGATCCTGCGCGAATGGGACGCCGACGTCATCGTCAGCGACCAGCGCATGCCGGAAATCACCGGCGTGGAAGTGCTCAAGGCTGCGGCGGAAATCCGTCCGCAGACCACCCGGGTGCTACTGACCGGCTATTCCGACCTGGAAGCCATTATCGGGTCGGTCAACGACAGTGAGGTGTTCCGTTTCGTCAGCAAGCCCTGGCGCCGGGATGACCTCAGCAAAACCATGACGGCGGCGGTGCGGCTGGCCCGGGAAGCTCCGGCGGCGCCAGAGCTGGAACGGAGTGATTCCGACCCGGCTGCTGCAGAACCGGTCGCCCCGGCAGCACCATCGATGCCGGAATTGCCGGCGAATACCACGGGGGTGCTCGTGCTGGATTCCAACTCCAGCGAGCAGCAGGCCCTGCAGCACACGCTGGGCATGTCCTGGCCGACCTATGCGGCCGCCACCATCGACGAGGCGCTGCAACTGCTGGATGCGCACCCGAACATCGGTGTGGTTATCACGGAGTCCGTATTCGAAGGCGGGGCCGTGACCTCGCTGGTGAACGGGCTGCGCCACGCCCGCCCGCAGCTGGTCTACATCATTCTCACCCACCAGCCCGACGCCGGGCACATCATCGACCTGATCAACTATGGCCAGATCTACCGGGTACTGCGCAAGCCTTTGCGTGCCAGCGTACTGCGTGGTGTGGTGACGCTGGCCGCGCGCAGGCACCAGTCCATGATGAATGACCCGGGGCAGGCGCAGCGGGCCCGCGAGGGGCTGGAAATGCTGCCTTCGGAGCGTCAGGACGGCAACGTTTTCAACCGCATTCGCCGCTTCCTTGGCTGGTAGTGCACACCCCATTCCTCAGCAGGATGTAAACCGACAATGTCCGAAAACACACAGGCCAATCCATCACCTCTCGTCCGGGCGGGGCAGGCGATCGCCAGTTCCGCAGAATATGTTGTCGCGCTGGCGTTGCTGCTCGTCTGTGCTGTTGTGGGGCTGGCCGTGTGGCTCAGCGGGCCTTCGTCTCCGCAGGAGGACGAGGTGATTCGCATCGTGGCGCCTGCGCAGATGTCTGCAGAAGACGAGGTCAGCGAGCAGCAGCTGGCTGAAGAGCAGGCGGCGCTCGAGCGACTGCAGGAGCAGCTCCGGCAAAGTCTCCTGGAAGTGGAGTCGGCCGGGCGTCAGGAATACGAGCAGGCAGAACGCGAGCGGATCGAAGAGCAGGAGCGCCAGGCGGAAGCCGAGCGCCGCGCGGAAGAGCTGGCTGAGCAGCAACGCCTGGCGGAGGAGAAGGTTGCGCGTCTGCAGGCCGAGCTGGAGGCGCGTCGTCAGCGTGCCGCCGCCGCTGCCGCCCGCAACAGCGCAGCTGCTGAGGAACCCCGGCGGACCAGCGCCAAGGTGGACTGGTCCAGTTGCCGCAAGCCGGTCTATCCGCGTTCGGCGCGTTTGAACGGGGATGAAGGGCTTGTGGTTCTGGCACTGGATATTGATGCGGTCGGGCGCGTGACCGACGGTCGCATCCAGAAGTCCAGCGGGTCACGGGACCTTGATCGCACCACGCTGCGGGCCCTCCGGGAGTGCGCCTTCACGCCGGCAACCGTGAACGGGGAGCCGACTGCGGTGACCGGGCTGGTCGAGTTCAACTGGTCCCTGCGCTAGCGCTGGCAGTGCAGTTCAACTCTCCGGGGGCAACAGAAAAACCGGGTTGCTGATCAACGTCCGGCTGCGGGCGTCGCGGGTTTCAAAGCGCCATACGGTGCCCAGAGGCCCTTCTGTCAGCGGGTTCCTCCGGAGTTCCTGCACGATTTCCGCCGGGTCGGATGTGAGCGGCACACTCAGCAGCGGCAAGGCACCGTTGTAGAAGGTCAGGACCTGACCGGCGGCCCCCTGCAGGCGAATGCTCAGCGTGACCGCGTCGGCGCGGAATGTGCTGCCGAAGGTGCCAACCTCCCCGGTGGTGCTGGTTGCAACCAGTTCGGCAGTGGGCGAGTCGTGCGTGCCGCGCACCCGGATATAGGCCTTGCCAGCCTTGAGTGAGGCCGTGACTGCGGCGCGGGACAGCTTTTCGGCGTAGACCATCGTTGCCGAGTTGCCATAACCCTTGCGGGGGCGGTCTTCGACGGCATCCACCCCCTTGGAGTCGGAACCTGAGACGGCCGTGATCTTGTGCCCGGCCTGCAGCTTGTCCAGCCAGTATTCAATCGCGGTGGTGATGAACGGGTTTTCGGTTTCACCCGGGATGGGCAGGCCGACGTCGTCCCCGCGGACCATCGGAGGTCCACCCACGACCTCGATCAGGTCGACCGCCGCGAAGTCGATGGCGTCATCCAGTTCGAAGGCGCAGCCCCGACACAGGTTGGAAAACACCGGTGGGGGAAAGATGGTGGGGTGATTGATCTGGAACAGGGCGCCCGATGCGCGGCCCTGGGCCTGGATCATGCCCAGCGAGATGCCGTCGTAGCCGTGGCGGTATTCGGCCACGCCCGGTACCTCGCCGTGCAGGTTGGCATGCCCGAAATAGGTGATGACTTCGCGGCCGGGCCATAGCAACAAGTCCGGATTGGCAAGCTGGGTGCCCTGCAGTTCGCGGTGGTGTCGCGCGGTGACGTAGTCGGTGAGCATGAGGATGTCCAGTCCTGCCGCACGCGCCTGTTCGGCAACCTGCGGGAAGTCGGGACCAGCGGGGTTGGAGTGGTAACCATGCATGTGGAAGTCGGCGGCATACCAGCCCGGCTCGTCGCGGGCGATGTAACCCGGGTCCAGCAGAGCGCCGGGGCTGCTGATCCCGCCGGCGGCGGTTTGCAGACAGCGGATGTCCACGCTGACATCGGCACCGGATGCGCCCGTCGCGGCCAGGCCCAGTTCCACATGCCAGATGCCGGGGCGAATGAGGCCGGGCTCAAAGCCACGGTCGGCGATGGATTCCTCGATAAAGACAGGGCCGGTGTCACCATCGCGCCGGCCCTGGCGGCTGCCTCCCCAGCCGCGGAAGCCTTCGCGGAGGCCGCGTTCGTCCCACAGGCCCAGGTCGACCGTGGTGCTTGTCAGCGGCGTGGATGGCAGGGCGCTGCGGTCCGTCCAGCCATACAGCACTTCGATGCGGGCAATACCGGCCGGAACACGGAATGGCAGATAGGCGTAGCTCTTGCTCTGGTCCGGGGTGTAGTCGTAGAGCAGGCTGATTGCCGGCTCGCCGCATGTGGGGGCATCCACGGCCTCAGCCCGCGGGGTGTTGTCCTGCGGGGCTGAGCATGCGCAGAGGATAACGCCGGCACAGAGGGTCAAGCTTGCACGCATTTCAGAGCCCGAAGGGAAGGTTCACGGTCAGGCGCGACACGAAATAGTGCCGGCGCGGGCGGGAGGCATCGCCGGGCTGGTACCAGGTGGGCCCGGCCGACAGCAGTACGTAGAGCCTTTTCGCGGAGAGGGGAAAGCGCAGCAAGCCTCGCGTTCCGTACTCGCGCAGCGGCTCGGTTTCCCCGGTGTCGCCGTTGGCATACAGTTCAAGGGCCAGCCCGGTTTCGGGCCGCAGGCTGCGATACAGGACTGTGGCAGCGCGCCAGCTCACCTCCTCGGTGCTGGCTGAAGTCGTGCCGACGAGGTCCCAGCGCAGCAGCGTGAGGTTGGACAGGGCCACGGCATAGTCCAGCCCTGCGGTGACCCCGAATTCATCCTTGTTGGTCCAGAACGGGATCAGGCGCAGGTTGAAGATGTGCGACCTGCTGGCAAGGGCATTCCAGTAAAACCGGTTACGCACGAACACTTCCGGGTTGCTCAGGCGACGGGCTCCGATCCGGAAACTGGAGCGCAGGCGGTAACCCGCCGGGATTTCGTAGCCCAGCCCGGCCAGCCACTGGTCTTCATCCGCCAGGGCCGGGAACTGCTCACGCAGGGCAAGGCTGTCGGCGCGGCCCGAGACAAAATCATTGTTCGGTTCCCGGCCGACAAAGGCCGACAACCGGTTTTTCAGCGCAGGCAGCGTGAACCGCACGCGCAGCCGCAGCCGGGTCGCCCAGCCTTCGCGTTCGGAGAAATCCGTAGTGACGGACAGTTCGCCGCCACTGCGCCGTGCTGCATAGATATTGGCCTGGCCGCCAAACAGCCCGTCAACCCACAGGTGCGCTTCACAGACCAGTTCGTCCAGACCCTCCCGGGTGGCCTCGATGACATCCTTGTCCCGCCCGTATTGCTGGTCGCAGGCGAAATAGCGGAACTCGGGCGGTGGCACCTTGGTGTTTTCGTCCACCTTCGAGGCCTGCGCGGCGCCCGGCACGGCAGCCAGGCTGCAGGCGAGCAACAGGGCGGCACATATCCGCGGCCGCGGGACAGGCAGGGCAGACAGGCGGTGTCGTTCCAAGACGGGGTTCAGAGCCATTGCTGAGGTCGGTCTAAACTACACCGCCTATTCTTCACATCCAAGGCGATTCCGCCGTGACAGCCCAGCCACAGCCCACCGGAAAGCTCATTATCCTGTCTGCACCCTCGGGCGCAGGAAAGACCACACTGGCCCATGCGCTGGCCAAGCGCATGGCAGCACAGGGCCTGCACATGGCGTTTTCCGTGAGCTATACCACGCGGGCTCCAAGGCCCGGCGAGCAGGACGGGGTGGACTACCATTTCGTCGACGAGCAGCGCTTTCGCCGCATGGTGGCGGATGGCGAATTTCTCGAGCACGCCGGTGTCTTCGGTCGCAGCTATGGCACCGGCAGGGCCGCAACCGAAACCATGCTCAGCGCGAACGACTGGTTGATTCTGGATATCGACTGGCAGGGTGCGCAGCAGGTGCGCAAGCAATGGCCGCAGGTGCTCAGCATCTTCATCGAGCCGCCTTCGCTGGACGAGTTGCGAAACCGGTTACAGCGACGCGGCCAGGACGACGCTGAGACCATCGAGGCGCGCATGGCCCAGGCCGAAGCGGAGATGAGTCATGCCGATGAATACGACCTGCGCATCGTGAATGACGACCTGGAGACCGCGCTGGATGCGCTGGAGCGGGCGATCAAGCAGGCCACACCACCGCGGTAAGCCGCGGTAAAACCGCTATCATCTGGGGCATGAAGGCAACGCAAGACGTGAAGGCCGGCAGCGCGAGCGCACCGGGTCAGGACCCACGTGAATTTACCGTGGATGAACTTGCGCGTGCTGCCGGGACGACGGTTCGCAACGTCCGTGCCTACCAGGACCGGGGGCTGCTCCCCGCGCCGGAAATCCGTGGCCGCACGGGGTTCTACAACGAGAACCACCTCGCCCGTCTGCGCATCATCGCCGGCATGCTGGGGCGGGGCTATACGTTGAACTCCATTGGCGAGTTGATGGCGGCCTGGCAGGAAGGGCGGGACCTCACCGAGTTGCTGGGTCTGGAGGTTGCAGTCACGCGCCCCTTCACGGAAGAGCTGCCGGAAACCACCACACTGCGCGAACTGCGCGAGCAGTTTGGCGGGGATTTTTCACCGGCCACGCTCAGCAAGGCGGTGGCGCTGGATATCATCCGCATGAAGGGCCAGTTGCTGGAGATCCCCAGCCCGCGCCTGCTGGCTGCGGGCCGTGAGCTGGCCTCGTATGGCATTCCGATGGAACGCATGCTCGACCTGATTGCCGGACTGCGCGCCAATGTGGAGCGGGTCGCCGACGGCATGGTGGAGATGATTGCCGAGCATCTGATCGACCCGCAATGGCAAGGGGGCTTGCCGCCGACCGGCAAGGTCGCCGAGTTTGCCGAGGTGATCTGGAACCTGCGCCCTCTGGTCGAAAAGGCCGTGCTGCCCGAGGTGGCCCGTGCCATGCACCGCGCGCTGGAAAATCAGCTCGGTGATCGTTTGTCCGTGATGCTGGACCACCTGCCCCGCGCCGGCTCGGAAACGCCGACGGACTGAGCCCTTCAGAAACCCGATAGCTTGCGCATGATGCGTGCCAGCGCCCACTCCGGCAGCAGTCGTGCCGCGAGCTGCAGCTGCCGGGTCTGTGCACCTACCAGGTAGTGAATCTGCGGGCGGCGGTCGGTAGCGGCCTTGAGTACCGTGGCGGCGACGGTTTCCGGCGTGAGGTGGACGCCCAGCGTCTTGGTGGACTGAACACGGGTCATGCTGTCCACCATCGCCGTGCGCACGAAGATGGGCATCAGGTCGCAGACATGGATGCCTGCGGCGTGCCACTCCACCTGCAAGGCCTCGGTCAGCCCGCGCACCGCGAACTTGCTGGCCGAGTAGGTCGCCACCGATGCCGCGCCGTAGAGCGCTGAAGCGGAACACAGATTGATCACGCGGGCGCCGGGCTGCAGCTGCGGCCTGGCAGCGTAGCAGCCGTTCATCACGCCCTTGACGTTGACGTCGATAATCGCATGCTGCTGCTCCAGCGGAATGTCGCTGAACGGGCCGTCGGCAAGAATGCCGGCGTTGTTCAGCAACACATCGAAGCGACCGCCGCTTGCGGCCCGGAAGGCAGTGATTGCGGGACCCCACTGCGCAAACTGGGTGACATCCAGAGCCCCGGCAGCGACCCGTTCTCCTTTTTCCCTGGCCCAGGCCTCGACGCGAGGGGCATCCCGGTCGTAGGCGCCGACAAACCAGCCCTGTTGCCAGAAGAGTTCGGCGGTAGCGCGGCCAATGCCATTGGCCGCGCCGGTGATGAAGATCGCATTCATGAGGGACTGTCAGGCGTGGAAAACCTCATGCTGCCATGGCGGAGCGTATTTGTGCCTTACCACTCCCAGCCCAGCTCGGCGCGCCAGGTCTGCCGGGGCAGCGGGTAGATGACGGTAGCGCCACCAAAGTCCTCGTAAGCCGTCTCGACATATTTCTTGCCGAGCAGGTTGTCGCTGCGGACGCTGAGGCTGACGCCCTTGTCCGTGACGTGGCGCCAGGCTGCGCCCAGGGTCGCGTAGCCGGGGAGAGCGTTCTGACTGCCATCGTAGTCTCCGCCTGGTTGCCGGGGACCCACAGCGCGCAGGTTCCATTCCAGAGACGACTGGGGTGTGGGTGCGTGGGTCAGACGCAGCAGACCGGTATCCTTCGCGACCAGCGGGATCTGCCGGCCATTGTCCAGGCGGGCGCTCTGGTGGTGCCATTCCGCATGCAGGGTCCACAGCGGCGCTGCCGGCAGCGTGGCCTGAACGCTGTAGCCCTCGCGACGGGTGCGGGCGAGGTTGGTGTTCTGGAAGCTTGCGGGGTCGTAGGTGATTTCGTTGCGCAGCTGCAGGCGCCAGATCTGGGCTGAAATCGAGCGGTCCGCATCCTGCCAGCGCATCCCGACTTCGGTGTTGACTCCGGTCTGGGGTTTCAGATCGAGCACGGTTGGAGAGAAGTTTTCATCGAAGCCGAAATATTCGTCCACTTTCGGGTAGCGCAGGATTTCATCGGCGGCGACATGCAGGGCGACGGCCGGCGTGTATTGCCACAGCACCCGTGCGCCGCCCGTGCTGCGACGGTAGTCGCGCCGCTCCGGTGAGCCATTGGTGGAGGCGCCGCCATCATCGAGCTGGTCGCGCAACTGCGAACGTCGGCCATTGAGGTTGACGGAAACCTGGTCAACGGGCTCCATCCGCAGCGACACCCAATAATCGTGCTGGCGCTGATCGTTGTCCTGCGGGCCAATCTGGGTCCGCAGTTTGTACTGGCTGCTCTGGTAGTCCATCCCGAATGCGAGTTGGGTCGGCAGGGCCGTCCCCAGCTTCCAGGTCAGTTGTGGCCTGACGGTCGCGACGTCTCGTTCCTGGGTGGCCGGATCCGTCTGGAAACCCCGGAAGCTGAGTCGGAAACGCCCATCATCGCGCCGGGACCCGGCGCTCAGGGAAAAGTGCCAGCTGTCGTTCAGGGCCGTTGTCAGGCCGCCATCGACAGTCCACGAACGCAAGGCACTGAAGTCCTCGGCGAAGTCGGCTGCGGATTGACGTCGATCCTGCTCGGCTTCTTCCGCATACAGGGCTCCGGGAGTCTGCAGGTATTCATCCAGCCAGCGCACCTGGACATGGGCCTGGCTCTGCTCACGCCCCCAGCGCAGGCTGGCGCCGGCCTGGTCCCGCTGCAGACGGTTGTGGTCGCGGTAGTTGTCCCGCTCCTCGAGCAGACCGTCAATGGATGCGGACCAGTTGCCGTCCGTGGTGCCGGTGCGCAGTCGTACCGCCTTGTCTGCAAAGCTGCCGTAGCGAATGCCGGCACTGGTCGTGGTGTCCTGACGGGAGACGATACGGATCACTCCACCCACGGCCTGGTTGCCCCAGAGTGTGGTGCCGCCAGGCAGAATCTCGATGCGCTCGATGGTGGACGGGTCGATCCGCCCGATATTGGCGGCACCGATATCCGTGTTGTTGAGCGGCTGGTCATCCAGCAGGATCAGCGTGTTGGACCCGGCAGCTTCGCCAAAACCCCGCAGGCCCACAATCACACTGCTGCCATCGCCATAGGCGTCGAGAACTTCAACGCCTGCAGCGCCACGCAGCAGGTCGGCCAGGCTGGTAGCAGCGCTGCGCTGGATATCGTCGCGGGTGATCACCTGGATGGCGGCGGCCAGTCGGTTGGCCTCCACCGGTGTGCGACTGCCGACAACTGTCATCGGCTCCAGTGGCTCAGGGTTCTGGGCCGCAACGGCAAAAGGGAGGGCGCAGGCGGTCAAGCCCAATACTGCGTATCGCATGGGTACTCCGGTTGGGGTCTGCATCCCCGCAGACCAGTAAAGGAAAGGCGCATTGCGGCCGGTCTCCGGACTCAGAGCAAAGGCGTGATCGCCTTCCCGGGGGCGCTGGCGCCGGCCCAGTGGCAATTCGATCAAGCCCGTTCCCTTTACCGTTGCGGGGGCAGTGTCGGGTTCGCACCGACTTCCCGTTTCACCCCTTCCGTGTGGAGGAGGCACCGTAATGCAGACGGAAGTATAGGCGCTTGCGTACCATTCCCGTGTTTTCACAACCTCACAAACTTCGATATGAGCCAAAGCACTGAACTGGCCGCTGCGATTGCCGCAGCGCGCGCTGCGGGAGACATCATCCGTTCCGCTTATCGCACCCAGGTCGCGGTTGAAATCAAGGCAGACGCCAGCCCGGTGACCGAAGTGGATGTGGCCTGTGAACATCGCATTCGCGAAATTCTCAGCGATGCCTGTCCGGGCTACGGCTTTTACGGGGAGGAGACGGGGCAATCCGACATGGATTCCGAGTTCGTCTGGCTGGTTGATCCGCTGGATGGCACGAAGAGCTTTGTGCGGGGTTATCCCTTCATCTCGACGCAGATCGCCTTGATGCGCGGTGAGGATCTCGTATTGGGGGTCTCCGCCGCACCACTGTTTGACGAACTGGCCTGGGCAGAACTCGGGCAGGGCGCATGGCTGAACAATGACCGTCTGCGTGTCAGCGAGGTCTCAGACTGGTCGCAAGCAACTCTCTCGACCGGCAACATTGGCAGCCTGGCGGCATCAGCCACGCGCTGGAAAGCCTTCGGTGCACTGGTTCC